>JAGCFF010000105.1 GCA_017650285.1 Bacteroidales bacterium | reverse complement strand
TGCACCGGGCCGTAGAAAATGTTAGCGGCAAACAACAGCAGCAGGAAGATGCTGCATACGATATAAGTCAGGGTATGGTTGTTTTTTCGTGCCGTTTTCATCAAGACAAAAATACTTAAAATATGGTGATACCGCATAATTTGCTTAAATTTGAATGCCTTAGTCGTTTTTAACACAATTTATATTATGTTAAGTAAGGGATATCGGGAAGACAGCTCACCCTCCTCTGCATACATTCCTCTGGCAGAACGTCTGCGTCCTCGCACGCTCGACGAATATGTCGGTCAGGAACATCTTGTAGGCAAAGATTCGGTGCTGCGCCGTATGATTGAAAGCGGCGACGTCAAGTCCTTTATCCTTTGGGGACCTCCGGGTGTCGGCAAGACTACGATAGCGACAATCATCGCTAACACGCTCAAACGTGAGTTCTACACCTTGTCTGCCGTAAGCAGCGGCGTAAAGGATGTCCGCGACGTCATCGACAAGGCCCGCAGCGGCCGTATGTTCGCCGTAAACGGCGCCCCGATCCTCTTCATAGACGAGATCCACCGATTCAACAAAGCCCAGCAGGACGCGCTTCTGGGGGCCGTGGAGGACGGAACCGTGGTCCTTATAGGCGCCACGACCGAAAATCCCTCCTTCGAAGTAATAACCCCTCTCCTTTCGCGCTGCCAGGTCTATGTCCTTAAACCGCTGGAACATAGCGATTTAGATATATTGCTCAACCGTGCATTGACTGAGGATGAGATACTTAAGACAAGAGCGATCGAAGTCAAGGAGAAAGAGGCTCTGTTCAGCTTCTGCAACGGCGATGCACGCAAGCTGCTGAACATTCTCGAACTGGTAAGCTCCACCAACCCCGACGACCCGCTGGTCATCACTGACGAGCTGGTGAAGTCCTCGCTCCAGCAGAACATCGCCCTCTACGACAAGAACGGCGAGCAGCACTACGACATCATCAGCGCGTTCATCAAAAGCATGCGCGGCAGCGATCCGAACGGAGCCATATACTGGATGGCAAGGATGCTGGCCGGCGGCGAAGATCCGCTCTTCATCGCAAGGCGTATGGTGATACTGGCTGCCGAGGATGTCGGGCTTGCCAACCCCAATGCCCTGCTGCTTGCCAACGCCTGCTTCGACACCGTTCACAAGGTGGGTATGCCCGAGGCGCGGATTCCGCTGGCAGAGTGTTGCATCTACCTCGCCACATCTCCGAAGAGCAATGCAGCTTATATGGCTATAGACAGCGCATTAGCTGCAGTCAATTCAACCTCTGATGCACCCCCTGTCCCCCTCCATCTACGCAACGCCCCCACCAAGCTGATGAAGGATCTCGGCTATGCCAAGGACTATAAATATGCCCACTCTTACGAAGGCAACTTCGTCGATCAGGAGTTCCTTCCCGACGCTCTCAAGGGCACCAAATTTTACGAACCGGGCAGCAACAAGCACGAAGACGCGATCCGGGCCCGTCTGCAAGCCCTCTGGGAGAAATACAAATACTGACAATGAGCCGCAAGAAGAAAGACAAGCCCCTGCTTGAAAACATAGTCATCGAAGACGTGGCTGCCGAGGGCAACGCCCTGGCCCACTACAACGGCAAGGTGCTGTTTGTGCCGGGTATGGTTCCAGGTGACGTGGTGGACGTCCAGGTGCGCCGCGAACGCAAGGGCTACATCGACGGATACGCAGCAAGGCTGGTCAAGCCTTCCGAGCACCGAATCGAACCGGTATGCGAACATTTCGGTGTTTGCGGGGGCTGCAAGTGGCAATGTCTGCCCTACGAGATGCAATTAGAGGCCAAACAGCGTCAGGCTGTCGACCAGCTGACAAGGATTGGACACCTGCAATTACCTGAAATATACCCTATTATCGGCTCCGATCTGCAGTATTACTACAGAAATAAGCTGGAATTCACCTTCTCAAACCGAAGATGGATTCTTCCTGGTGAAGATCCGGAGGCCCTGAGTGACGAAGAACGCCTTGGTCTAGGCTTCCATATCAGCGGATTTTTCGACAAAGTCCTCGACCTGGAAAAATGCCATCTTATGGCAGAGCCTTGCAACGAAATCCGCAATTTCATACGCCGATATGCAGTCGAAAATGGCCTTTCTTTCTTCGATTTGAGGACTCAGAATGGCTTTTTAAGGAACCTAATCATCCGAGAAGCCTCTTCTGGCGAAATTATGCTGACAGTCGTGTTCGGTCCTGATGCTGAGCAATATAGAGATAATGTAACAAAAATGTTAGAGGCTATTTCGGATCAATTTAGGCAGATCACCTCCCTCAATTTCGTGATCAACCCCAAACCCAACGACACGATCGGCGATCTCGAGATAAAAACCTTCTCTGGCAGGGAGTGCATCTACGAAAAAATGGGTGATTTGAGCTTCAAGATAGGTCCTAAATCGTTCTATCAGACAAACAGTGCCCAAGCCTTCAAATTATACTCCGTAGTACGCAACTTTGCTTCAAGTGAGGTGGCACAAAACCCTGTAATATATGACCTTTACACTGGAACGGGAACCATCGCGTTGTTCCTCTCTTCCATC
>JAGCFF010000104.1 GCA_017650285.1 Bacteroidales bacterium | reverse complement strand
GTTTCTGCATCCTGAAGCAGGGCGCCGAGCCCTCTTCCGAGTGCATTTCTCTTTGTCGTGGCCATTATGAATTCTTTTTAACTATTTCCTGTGCAAGGCTCATATAGTTGTTGGTACCCGAAGATATCACATCGTAGAGTATTGCAGGCTTGCCGTGTGACGGGGCCTCGCTCAGCCTGACGTTGCGGCTTATCATCGTCTGGAACACCATATCCGAGAAGTGACTCTTGACCTCCTCCACCACCTGGTTGTGGAGCCTCAGGCGGCTGTCGAACATCGTGAAGAGGAAACCCTCGATCGACAGCGACGGGTTCAGCTTGTTCTGGACCAGCTTGATGGTGTTGAGAAGCTTGCCAAGGCCCTCGAGCGCGAAATACTCGGGCTGGACAGGTATGATCACGCTGTCGGCCGCGGTAAGCGCGTTGATGGTTATTATGCCAAGCGAAGGAGAGCAGTCGATGATGATGTAATCGTATGCGTTCCTTATCCCGGCGATGCTGTCTTTCATCGCCGATTCGCGGTTGTCGATGTTCAGCAGTTCGATCTCCGCACCCACAAGGTTGATGTGCGAAGGAACGACCTGAAGATACTGCAGTTCGGTGTCGAGCAGAGCCTCGGTAACGTCTATCTGACCGATGAGCACCTCATAGAGCGTACGCATCGAATCAGAGTCCGGGTTGAAATTGAGGCCGGAAGTGGTATTTGCCTGAGGATCAGCATCTATCAACAACGTCTTCTTCTCCATCACTGCCAGAGAAGCAGCCAGATTTATAGCAGTCGTGGTCTTTCCTACTCCTCCTTTTTGATTCGCTATGGCTATTACCTTTCCCATTGATTTCCGATTGTTTTACTATCCTGCAAATTTAATAAATCTTTGATTATTATCCTTAATTATACTACTTTTGGAAAAAGCGGCCACATCAACTACAGTCGGACAAAATGCAAGACCTCTGGAAAGTTATCGTAAACCCCAACGCAGGCAGCGGAAAGGGCGGAAGAGAATGGGATGAGATCAGCCGCCTGCTCACGGATGCAGGCATCAAGTTCACCAGCTCCATATCCCGCTTCAAATACAATTCGATAGACCTTGTCAAACAAGCCTGGGAAGAAGGCTACCGCAAGTTCATCGCCGTCGGCGGTGACGGCACCATCCACGAAGTGGTTTCGGGAATTATGAGTATGGACCGCTCCAATCCGGACGTTATGCTCGGCGTGATCCCCGTAGGCACCGGCAACGACTGGGGCCGGGAGTGGGGCGTTACCATAGACCACAGGCAGGCCGTGGACATCATCGCCAAAGGGAATACCCGGGTGCAGGACCTGGCCGAAGTCATTGCCGTCAGGAACGGCATCGGCACCACCCGATTCATGGCCAACATAGGAGGTCTCGGCTTCGATGCGAACGTATGTTTCAAGGTCGACGGCTACAAGGATGCCGGCAAGACCGGCAGCCGGCTGTATGTCAGGGGCCTGCTGAGGGCGTTCTTCGGCTATACCAACAAGCGTTTCAAGATCGAGGTGGACGGCTCGACCCTGTACGAAGGCAAGGTGTTCTCGACAGCCTTCGGAATAGGCAGGTACTCCGGCGGCGGAATGCTCCAGACCCCCGAGGCCCTTCCCGACGACGGCTTGCTGGAGATCACCGTCATCAAGAAGATCCCGAAACTAAAAGTCGTCTTCAACATCAAGAAACTCTACTCGGGAGATATCTATACCATCAAGGAGGTCATCCATACAAGGGGCAAGAAAGTACACGTGGAGTCCTTCCCCTTTGCCAAGGTCGAAGTGGACGGAGAGGCCGTCGGCTTCACTCCGGTCACGGTGACTATGATTCCCCAGGCTCTCCGGATCCTGGTTCCCTAGAACTCCCAGTCTATCTGCCCTCTGATTTCCAGGACATCTGCCTTCCCTTCTTCCAGGAAATGGGTGAAGGCCGTCTTCAGCGTCAGCCTGAAGCCCTTGAATATGTCGGCAGCGGCAAGCAGGCCCGCCGCCATTCCCCGGCCGCCGTATGACACCACCGAAAAGCTCTGCGGAAGGTCTTTCTCGTAGGCATATATGCGTGTGGCTGATGACGGTGATGCGAAGTACGTAACTCCGCCCCAGAATGCCCGCCTCCCGGTGGCACGCCAGTCAGCCCTCAGCGACGCGCCGAGCCCCTTTTCCAGGCGGTAGCCGTGCAGGCCACTGTCCTCCTCTCCCGAGAGCAGCAGCACACAGTCTCCCCTGCCGGACAGTGACAGCCTTTCGGAAGGCCTGAGCGTGACAGCAAGTTTCAGCGAATGTCTGTGGCTGTCCTCGTAATCCTTGAAAGAATAGTTGTCCTGCAGATAGGCCGACCAGCTGTCGGCGGCATATTCACACCTTGCCTTGACGCTTGCCACAAACGAAGGGGTGCCGATGCGGTAGCGCACGTGGGGATGATATGCCGCATCACACATCGCGGTGACGGTGCAGCCGTCGAACGGACGGGCCAGGAGGTTTGCAAGGACGCCGTACTGGTTGCTTACCGTCGACAGCGAAGAATATGCTCCGGCGTGGCTGGCTATGTATTCCTTCGGATACCAGCGGAGCTGCACCGCAGTCTCGAAATTGTATCCCGGCGACCATACCATTCCGGCAAGTGCGGCAGGGTTTCCCCTTCGGTCCAGGGCCGCCTCTCCGTAGATCCTGCAATGCCCGGTGCTGTACAGCGCTGACAGCGCGATGTTGCCATACAGCCCGTCGTACATCTGATAGCGGTTGTATTCCTGCACCCGGCGTGCGTTCTTCCTGTCATAACCGTATGCAGCCGCTGTAAGCGACAGCTGGAGGCGCGAGGTTTCCAAGGTGTAGTTGACACAACCCACGAACTCGTGCAATGCGTTTTTCTGGGCCTTCTGGAAGTCGGTCCTGTGGAAGCCGGTAGCGGGCAGCGAGCTGTATGTGCTGTCGGTCACGGTCGCATCCAGCGAAGACGCCGAGAAGAAGGCCTGCAGGCGTCCCCGTGTGCCGAAATCCAGAGAGGCGGCCAGGCCCCTCAGGGCGTCGTTTTCCCCAGAAGAAGTGTATGCCCTGAAGTCGTTGCGGCGCTTGAGGATCGCCGCCGGGCTGCCCAGCGCCGACATCGAGAACGACTTGTCCATAGCAAGCCCCTGCCCGTACGAAGCCACGAAATCGCCGAGCAGCAGCTTGAAGCGTCCGGCATCATACTTCAGATGGGCAGAGACG
>JAGCFF010000103.1 GCA_017650285.1 Bacteroidales bacterium | reverse complement strand
TGGTGGTCGTCGCGGCTTCGGTTTCGGATTCGGTCGTAAGCCCGAATATAAGTCGTTCCCCGTAGAAGCAGGCAAGACCTACGATGTAGTGATTGAATATCAGCACGGCGACGGACAGTTTGCCATGCTGCGCGGTGACATCTGCGAGCGTAACCTCGTGGACTTCACCAACCTGGCCAACCAGGTGAAGGAAGCCGATGCAATCGTCATCATCGGCGGCATCTCTGCCCAGATGGAAGGTGAAGGCGGCGACAAGGCCGACATCGAACTTCCTGCAGTACAGCAGAGGCTCGTGCGCGCCATGCACGCCACAGGCAAGCCCGTCGTGTTCGTCAACTGCTCTGGCTCAGCCATCGCTTTCGCAAGTGTCGAAGGCCAGTATGACGCACTTCTCCAGGCCTGGTATCCCGGCCAGGGCGGCTCAAAGGCTCTTGCTGAGGTCATCTTCGGCGATTACAACCCTTCAGGCAAGCTGCCCGTCACTTTCTATGCTTCTACAGCGGATCTTCCGGACTTCCTCGACTACAGTATGGACAACCGCACCTACAAATATTTCCGCGGCAAACCCCAGTATGCCTTCGGCTATGGCTTGAGCTACACCACCTTCGAATATGGCAAGGCCAAGATCAGCAAGTCGTCTATGAAGAAGGACGGCAAGGTGACCGTAACCATTCCTGTGAAGAACACCGGCAAGATGGAAGGCGCAGAGACCGTTCAGGTCTATGTCCAGGCTCTCGACAAGGCTGACGCCCCGATCAAGGCCCTCCAGGGCTTCGACAAGATCACCATCGCTCCCGGAGCGACAGGCAAGGCCCGCATCACTCTCGACGGCGAGGCGTTCTCGTTCTACGACGAGGCTGTTGACGGCCTTTCAGTATATCCCGGAAAATACCGCATACTCTACGGCAGCTCTTCACGCGACGAAGACCTGCAGGCTATCGATTTTCAAGTTATCTAAACATATCAGGAATGATAAGGAAATTGTTATTGACAGCGACCCTTGCCATCGCGGCTTTCGCGGGGCTGCGTGCCCAGCCGCCCGGCGGAATGTCTTCGGCGCAGCTGGCAGGATTCAGCTTCAGGATGCCTGAGGTCCGCTGCAGCGAAAAGTTCATGGACATAGACTATGCCGGTGACGGACAGGTCTATCATAAGCTCGACATTTATCTTCCCGAGCAGAGAAGGGAGTCATATCCAGTAGTGGTGCATATCTACGGCAGCGCCTGGTTCTCCAACAATTCCAAGAATATGGCGAACCTCGACAACATCTGCCAGGCCCTCCTGGATGCAGGTTATGCCATCGTCACCCCGAACCACCGCTCGAGTATGGATGCCAAGTTCCCGGCCCAGATCAACGACATCAAGGCCGTGGTGCGCTTTGTCCGTGCCAAGGCTGCGGAATATCATTTCGACACATCGTTCATCGGCATATCCGGCTTCTCTTCAGGCGGACACCTGTCTTCGCTGGCAGGAGCCACCTCGAACATAAAGACGGCGAAGGTTGGCAGACACGATGTCGACCTCGAAGGTTCTGTGGGCCCTTATACCTCCTTCAGCAGCGCCGTGGACGTGGTCTGCGACTGGTCAGGCCCCATCGACCTGCTGAATATGGAGTGCGAGTGGGAGAGGCCTTGGGGCGGAACCCCTGAAGAGGCCCTGCTCGGCGTGAACTACGACGGCGACGACGATCTCTTCCGTACCCTTTCGCCCATTACCTATCTGGATCCCGCCGACCCTCCGATGATTCTTTTCCACGGCACCAAGGACAATGTGGTGCCTCACTGCCAGGGTATGGAACTCTATGAGGCCCTTGACCGCAACGGCATCAAGAGCGACCTTAACCTGGTGGAGGGAGCAGGCCACGGCATCAACCTCTTCGTCGAGCCCTGGCTGACTGAGATGGTGGAGTTCGTGAATGCTGCCCGCACAGCCAAGTTCCTTGCCGGACTCGAGCCCGCGCTTTCGAACGCTGTCTCTCCGGTGACCAACATCAGTGCAGGCGGCTTCCCCAAGATCCTGCCCGACAATTCAGTGGTGTTCAAAGTGCGCGCTCCACAGGCTGACCGCGTTCAGATCGACCTCGGCGGCCGTCACGACGGAGTCAAGGACGAGACCGGCACCTGGACCATAGTAACCAAGCCCCTGATGACAGGCTATCACTACTATTCTCTCGTGATCGACGGAGTGTCCGTGGCGGATCCGGCCAGCCAGTCATATTACGGCAGCAGCCGTATGTCCAGCGCCATTGACATCCCCGAGCCCGGGATGGACCTCTTCGAGATCCAGGACGTTCCTCACGGACAGGTCCACGAGTTGAACTACTGGTCGAACTATACCGAGAGCTGGAGGCCTGTATTCGTCTACACTCCTCCCGGATATGAGAAAGGAAAGAAGAAATATCCCGTGATGTATATCCACCACGGCGGCGGAGAGGACCATCGCGGATGGATACAGCAGGGCCGCACCGCCACCATACTCGACAATCTCATCGCCCGCGGCGAGGCCGTGCCGATGATAGTGGTGAGCGTGAACTCCAACGTGCCCCGCAAGGCAGGGATGCCTGCAGGACAGGGCACCTACAGCTGGGAGGGTATGCAGCCCTACCGTGAAGAACTGCTCGGAAGCATCATTCCTTTCGTAGAATCCACCTTCCGCATCAAGGCCGATGCAAGGCACCGCGCTATGTGCGGCCTGTCGATGGGCGGCGGACAGTCGTTCTTCATCGGCCTGCGCGAACCCGGTGTCTTCGCCAACGTGGGAATATTCTCCACTGGTGCTTTCGGCGGCATCAACGGCTCTTCGAACTTCGACCTCGAGGCCAACATCCCCGGAATCCTGACATCTGCTGACAAGTTCAACAAGGATTACGACTGCATCTTCATTTCCTGCGGAGAGCAGGACCCCCGTCTGCAGTACAACCGCGCCGTAGTCCAGAAGATGCGCGATGCCGGAGTGAACGTACAGTTCCAGTCGTTCCCCGGCGACCACGAGTGGCAGCCCTGGCGCAAGTCGGTAGCGGCCTTCGCACGTATGATTTTCAAATAATACAGCTATAGATTATGAAACGATTGCCTCTTATTGTCTTTGCCCTCCTGGCGCTGTGCTTCCAGGCATCCGCCCAGGACCGTCTCTATGACAACGAATTCCCGATAGGCGACGTGACTCTGCTTGACGGACCGTTCAAGCACGCACGCGACCTGAATATCGAGGTGCTCCTCCAGTACGACGTGGACCGCCTTCTCGCTCCTTTCAGGGCCGAAGCCGGATTGCCCAAGAAAGCTGAGTACTATCCCAACTGGGCCGGCCTCGACGGCCACGTAGCAGGCCACTATCTGACTGCGATGGCTATGAACTGGGCAGCTACCGGCAACGAGGAGTGCCGCCGCCGTATGGAGTATATGGTCTCCGAGCTGGCTGAAGTGGCTGCCGCAAATGCCGTGAACAATGCCTCCTGGGGTGTCGGCTACATCGGCGGCATTCCCAACAGCGCCTCGATGTGGACCGACTTCAGCAAGGGCGAGTTCCGCCAGTATTCTTCGGCCTGGGCTCCGTTCTACAACATCCACAAGATGTACGCCGGCCTCCGCGACGCCTGGCTCTATGCCGGCAACGAGAAGGCCAAGGACCTCTTCCTGGGCTTCTGCGACTGGGGTATCAACATCACCTCAGGCCTCTCCGATGAGCAGATGGAGCAGATGCTGCGCAACGAACACGGCGGTATGAACGAAATGTTCGCCGATGCATATGCCATCACCGGCGATGCCAAGTATCTCACCGCTGCCAAGCGCTACTCGCACAAGGCTATTTTCAGGCCCCTCTCTCACGATATCGACAGCCTGGACAACCTGCACGCTAACACCCAGGTGCCGAAAGCAGTCGGTTTTGTGCGCATCGGCGAGCTCAGCGATTCTCCCGACTATGCAGAGGCAGGCCGCTTCTTCTGGTATACGGTCTCTCACAACCGTTCGCTCGCTTTCGGAGGCAACAGCCGCCGCGAGCATTTCCCGAGCGCTGCCGCCTACATCGACTTCATCAATGATGACGACGGCCCCGAAACCTGCAACTCCTACAATATGCTGAAGCTTACGGAAGACCTTTTCCGCGTGTCTCCGAAGGCCGAGTATGCAGATTTCTATGAGCGCACGATGTTCAACCACATCCTTTCTACACAGCATCCCGAGCACGGCGGCTATGTATATTTCACCTCTGCCCGCCCGAGGCACTACCGCGTCTACTCTGTGCCCAACGAGGCTATGTGGTGCTGCGTCGGTTCGGGTATGGAGAACCAGTCGAAATATGCGCAGTTCATCTATACCCACGAGGGCAAGAAACTCTATGTGAACCTCTTCGTGGCTTCCGAACTCAACTGGAAGGACCGCAATATGGTCATCCGCCAGGAAACTTCGTTCCCTTCACAGGAAGGAACCACCCTGCGCGTTGTGTCCGGCAAGGGCCGCTTCCCCATTATGGTCCGCTGCCCCGGCTGGCTCAAGCCCGGCACTATGACAGTTTCCATCAATGGCCGCAACAAGAGGGTGAAGGCTGCTCCTTCGTCATATCTTGCCCTTAAGCGCAGGTGGAAAGCAGGTGACGTGATCGAAATCGGTCTTCCTATGCAGAACACTGTGGAGCATATGCCCAACGTGCCCGACTACGTGGCCATTATGCACGGCCCCATCGAGCTGGGTATGCGTACCGGTACAGAGGATCTCGTGGGCCTGCTGGCCGACGACGGCCGCTGGAGCCAGTATGCTGCCGGTCCCAAGCTTCCGGTGGACAAGGCTCCGATCCTTGTCTGCGACGATGTAGACCAGCTTGGCGACTATATCGTTCCGGTTCCCGGCGAGCAGATGCGTTTCCGTTTCGACGGCATCAGGATGCTCAATCCCATAGAGGCCGATCTCGAGCCTTTCAGCGGTATCCACGATTCGCGCTACCAGATTTACTGGCTTGCCCTGAACCAGGAGGGTTACAAGGATTATGTAGATTCCCTGGCCCGCCAGGAAGCAGAGATGCTGGCATTGGAGGCCCGCACGCTCGACCAGGTGTCTCCCGGCGAGCAGCAGCCCGAGACCGACCACAAGATGCAGTTCCAGCGCTCTAACACCGGAGTCACCCGCGACGTGCATTACCGCGACGCCCGCTCTGGCGGATGGTTCAGCTACGATCTTGCCACCGGAGGCGTAACAGACGGTGTGAGTCTCTATGTCAAGTATTGGGGTGCAGCCGAATGGGCAACCCGCAAGTTCGACATCTTCGTGGATGACGCTCTTATGCTTTCTGTCGACAACACCGGCAAATGGATGAAGTCGCAGTTCATAGGCGAGGAGTATCCTGTCCCGGCTTCGATGCTCAGGGGCAAGAAATCAGTCCGTGTGAAGTTCGTCGCACAGCAGGGCGCCACCGTCGGTGGAGCCTACGACGTCAGGTTGCTGAAACAGCCGTAGTATAATCCGGTTTTGAATAAAAGAGCCTCGATTTCCGAAAGGTAATCGGGGCCTTTTTTTATGATTTGTAACAACTTCTTTATGGTTTGAATACTTTAATTAAGCAAATAGTCGCAAAAAGTTGGAAAGTATAAGAATTTTTATAAATTTGTTTTTTCCGCTCTGATTCTTAACATCATCTAATCAATATACAAGATGTCGCAAATCAAGAAAAAACTAACACTGCTTGTAGTACTGTTGCTGCTTATGCCGGCAGCAGTTCTGAGTGCGCAGCAGCCTGATTCGCAATTCAAGGATGCTCGTACCGGCACCATCGGCCTACGTATGAACGGAGGCGCGATGTGGGCATTCGGTTCTCCGTTCGAGAACGTGAACGCCAACGAAATTAACCTGATTCAGCCTTATGGCGAAGCAGGGTTGTTCGTAAACATCAAGCCGTGGGTTCGCGTGGGTGCTGATTACAGTTACACGCGTATGATCCGCGAACAGTTGTTTACCAGTCTCGAGCCGCTGGTCGGCGACGGGATTCTTCCGGGAAGCGTCGGAGGTACGGTCTACCGTGACTTCAAGAGCCGTTTCCACGCAGCGTCGCTGACAGGGGAATTTGACCTTGTCGAGCTCTTGAGCCGTGGCAACAGCAGCGGAAAAGTTGCGTTGTGGCTTGGTACCGGTCTGGGATATATGTTTGCCAACGGCAACACCTGGTCGCTGAATGTGTCGAACATAATGAGGACCAACGACACCCATACCATCAATTTGGGGTTCAACAACGATCCGCACAAATACAATGCGCTGTATGTGCCCGCCCGTCTGTCACTGGAGTACGCATTCCTTCCCCAGGTAGCCCTGAGCTTGGGAGGAGAGTATCGCTTCCTTCCCGTGAAGGGAGAACTCAACCCTCGTCACATGGCCATCGCGAAGGTCGGTCTCGTATTCAACCTCACCACCAAGAACAATCCCGCATCACGCAGGTATCCTTCACCTATCGTAGAGCCTATCCGTGAGACCGTATACGTCGAGAAGCCCGTCGAGAAGATCGTCGAGAAGATCGTCGAGGTTCCCGCTCAGGTCAAAGGCGTCGAGATCACAGATGCAATGCTGCCTTACGTCACATTCGTACGCGGTTCAGCAGTTCTTGACGAAGATGTGAATGCACCTGCACTCGCAGCGATGCTGTCAGTTCTCAAGGCAGATCCTACCTCAAGGTTCGACATCCTTGGCTGGACCGACCACAAAGGCACCGACAAGATCAATGATCCTCTCTCAAACAACAGGGCCAAGGCTCTGCGTGAATATCTCGTAGCCCACGGAATCGATGCATCGCGCATCGGAGTCGTAGAAGGCCACGGCAACTATCCTATCGCCGGCGAGGCCCGCTTCAGCGTAATCGCACGTCGTGCAGAGGTCAAACTCAAGAAATAGCAAAAACCAACACAGAAACAATAAATAATAATAATACAATGAAAATGTTCAGAACAATCAAATGCGGCGCACTGGCAGCATTCCTGATGCTAGGCATCGCTGCCCCGCTGACCTTCACCTCATGCGAAAATGCGCATCCCGAGATCAACTTCTCAATGGAATCTGATTACAGCGGCATCATCAAAGCCCTCAATGATGCAAACACCGCTCTCGCCGACAAGCTGGCCAACATCGAAGCAGCAGTAAAGGAAGGAACCCTCAAGAGCTCAGAGGCTCTCGACGCCATCAAGGCAGCCGTTACTTCAATGGAAGGAACCGTAGCCCAGAAACTCGCAGCCATCGAGTCTGCAGTAAAGGACCAGACTACTTCATTCGAGACCAAGATGGCCCTCATCGAGACAGCCCTCAGCGAAGGCTTTGCCAGCGTTGCAGAAGGCCAGGACCTGATGAAGCAGGCACTCGAGTCACTCGAAGGCACAGTTGAAGATAAACTGGCAGCCGTAGAGGAGGCCGTTAAGGACCAGACCCTCAGCCTCGAGACCAAGCTTGAACTCATCAACACAACCGTTGAGGAAGGCTTTGCAAGCATCAAGGAAGGCCAGGATCTTATCGTAGAGGCTCTCAACGCCATCGACGGTACCCTCCAGGACAAGCTGGACGCTATCGAGAAAGCCATCAAGGCCCAGACCACAACCCTCGCCGCCAAACTGGCAGCCATCGAGACTGCAGTGAAAGAAGGCTTTGCTGACGAAGTGAAGGCCCTCGGTCTCATCAAGGACGCAGTGAAGGCAGTTGACGGAACTCTTAAATCAAAACTCGACGCTCTCAAGCAGGCTGTTGAAGACCAGACTCTCGAACTGTCAACCAAACTGGCAGCCATCGAAGCAGCTGTCAAGGAAGGCTTCATCAGCGAAGTTGAGGCCCTCGGATACATTGAGGACGCTATCGAGGCAATGGACGGCAACCTGCAGCAGAAACTCAATGCAGTAGTAGCAGCCATCAAGGCGCAGACCCTCAGCCTTGAGACCCAGTTTGGTCTCATCGAGGCAGCTCTCAAGAGCATCAAAACCGCACTGGATACCAATACAGAGATTATCGTTACCGGTATCGGCAACCCTCTTTCAGATATTCTGAATGCATTGATACTGAATATTACTCCTGCCCTGGAGGATATCGCTGACAATACTGCTGCCCTCGAGGACCTGAGTGAAATTCTCAGCGACATTCTTGATGCCCTTGCCGGTTCAGAGGATGAGCCTGGTATCAAGGATGCTCTCGAAAGTATCGCAGAAGCTCTTGCTGCAATCGCAGAAGCGCTCAACAATGAAGAGCAAGGTGGTGGTTCGGATGATCCCACAACTGAGCCCAACAGCCCTGAGAATCCTTCAGGTACAGAGAACGGACATCCCTATGTTGCGATGAATGAAGATCTCAAATTCGCTATCGCAAATGTAGGAGCTGAGAAACCTGAAGATCTTGGTGATCTTTTTGCCTGGGGTGAAACCGAATCCAAGGCCAGCTACGTTTGGACAAATTACGATTTGGTTGAAGGTGAAAAGAACACTATGGGTTACAATATCGCTAAGTATCAGATTGAAGATGGCGTTACTGAAGGTCGTTGGTATAATGACCTCGGAGAATTCATTGGTGACGGTCTGACACATATGGAAGGTGTAGACGATGCTGCATACGTAACTATGAACGGAACGGAGCTGCAGAAATATATGTGGAGAACTCCGACTGCCAGTGATTACCAGAGTCTGTTCGATTCAGCCAACTTCACTTGGGAAGAAACCGAATACAATGGTGTACAAGGCCTCAAAGTGACAAGTAAGGCAGAAGGATATGAAGGCAACTGGCTGTTCTTCCCTGCCTCTGATTCTGAGATCGTCTACTGGACATCTACTCTTGGAAATAAGACACAGCAGGCTCAGTCCTTTACGTTCTTGAAAAACACTCCGATTCTTAAAGATGCTGACCGTTGCTTAGGCTTACCTGTCCGTGCAATCTTCAAATAATCGATCAAATCAACGATAGATTGTAAATCAATAAAAAAATCGCCGGAGCAATCCGGCGATTTTCTTTTGTCCGAAGCTCAAGCCCTTATCCCAGATCCTTCTCGGTGAGGTGGCCGAGTTTGTGGGCATTGATGACATCGCGGGCCTTGAGCTCGTCGTCGGTGCGGAACACGAGGATGCCCTTGCCGTCGAGCAGGAAGGCATACATATAGGCGATGTCGATGCCTGCGTCACTGAGGACTTTCACTACATCGGCGGCTCCGCCGGGATGGTTGTCAAGCTCCAGTGCGAACACGTTGGAGAGAGCTACTGCTATGCCTGCATCCTTGAGACAGTCGCAGGCGCGGCGGGGTTCGGTGCAGATGATGCGGAAGATGCCGTATTCGGCAGTGTCGGCAATCGTGCA
>JAGCFF010000009.1 GCA_017650285.1 Bacteroidales bacterium | reverse complement strand
GATAATGAGGGTCAAGAAGTTCAAGGGCAAGCTGCATTTCAAGTTCTTCTCGAAGAACGTTCCGCAGATCGAAGCTGACGCCGACCGCAGCGTCCTGGACGACAACGACTGGAACAAGTATCCCGACAATACAGAATACGGCATCGGCTGGGTTCCACTGGGAGGCTACTGCGCCATCGGCGGAATGATCGACGAGACTACGAAGGCAGACCAGCTCAGCAAGGAGCCCCAGCCCTGGGAGTTCCGCACAAAGCCGGCCTGGCAGCGCTTCCTCGTGATGTTCGGAGGCGTGTTCTTCAATTTCATCCTTGCCATCGTGCTCTACGCATCGGTGCTGCACCACTGGGGAGAGCAGTATATCAGGAATGAGGACGCAACCTACGGCGTCGCCGTGAACGACCTTGCCTACGAGATCGGCTTCCGCAACGGAGACCGCATCCTGAGCTTCGACAACGAGCCGGTCGACGATTTCTCACAGCTGCAGGTCGATATGATCCGCTCGAAAGCCACCACCGCACAGGTGATCCGTGGCGGTGACACCATCCAGATCGCCATCGACCCGGTATATCTGCCCGCAATGCTCAACTCCGCTGGCATGTTCAGCCTCGCATTTCCTTTCGTGGTCGACAGCCTGGCGGCTGATTCGCCCAACGCAGGCAGCGGACTGCAGAACGACGACAAGTTCGTCGGCATCAACGGCGAGGATATGTTCCTGGTGCAGGACATCCAGAAGGAGCTTGCCAAGCACAGCGAAGATTCCGTAGTGGCTTCGGTGAACCGTGCGGGCGAAGTGTTCGAAGTGCCGCTGGCAGTGGACACCGCCGGCCATATCGGTGTGCTGCTGGAGAGCAACCTCGAGAAGTTCTTCCACGTCACCGAGCATACATATTCATTCCTGCAGGCCATTCCCGCAGGCATCTCGAAAGCCTGGAACTACATAGGCAACTACATCAAGGAGCTCGGGCTCATCTTCTCTCCCAAGACCAAGGCATACCAGTCGGTCGGCAGTTTCATCGCCATCGGCCGCGTATTCCCCGGCACCTGGGACTGGTACAGGGTATGGAGCCTCACCGCAATGCTCTCGATAATGCTGGCAGTGCTCAACCTCATCCCCATCCCGGGACTTGACGGTGGCCACATCCTCTTCCTCCTCATCGAGATGATCACAGGCCGCAAGCTGAGCAACAAGGCGATGGAGGTGGCCCAGACCATCGGAATGATATTCCTGCTGGCTCTGATGGTGCTTGCCTTCGGCAATGACATACGAAGTCTCTTCAAATGACATTAATATATAGTACCATGAAAGCGAACCATACTGTAAGACTGATTTTTGCTCTGGCCATCGGCCTGATGCTCACAGCATCCTGCAAGCAGAGCGGCAATGGGGAAAAACTGCTTCCTGCCATCAGCGGCAAGGCCGGCGAGATAGCCGTCGTATGCTCTAGAGGCGACTGGCAGGCTGAACCGGGCAACGCTATCCGCGACATTATGGCCCAGGAATGCCCCTACCTCCCCCAGGTCGAGCCTCTCTACACGCTCTTCAACGTCCCGACCCAGTCGTTCAACAAGATATTCGAGGTGCACCGCAACATCATCTGGCTCAACATAGGCGACGACTATCCGGAGGCCAAGATGGTCCTCAACAACGATGTGTGGGCAGCACCCCAGACCGTGGTACGCTTCGAGGCGAAGGACCAGGACGCCGTGGCCGAGCTCATCAGGGCTAATGCCGACAATCTGCTCGCCATCTTCGAGCAGGCCGAGCGCAACCGCATCATCGACAGCTCCCGCGAGTTCGAGGACGTCTCCATCCGCAGGCAGGTCGAGCAGTTCGCAGGCGGATCTCCCTGCTTCCCCACCGGATACAGCATCAAGAAGATAACCTCAGACTTCATGTGGATTTCGAACGAGACCACATTCACAAACCAGAGCATTCTCGTCTACAAATATCCGTACACCTCTCCGCAGGACCTCACTGCCAAGGCACTTGCCGACAAGCGCAACGAAGTCACGCAGGAAAACATCCCCTGCACTACCGAGAACAGCTACGTGATCATCAACCCGATGATAGAGCCGGGATTCAAGAACCTGAAGTACAAATCGCGCGAGTTCGTGGAGATGCGCGGCCTCTGGGAAGCCTACAACGACTTTATGGGCGGTCCCTATGTTTCGCACTCGTTCGTCAACCCCAAGACCAACGAGATCATCGTCCTCGACGCATTCGTATATGCCCCTAAATATCCGAAACGCAACTATTTACGCCAGGTAGAATCGATCCTCTATTCATTCGAGTGGAATGGGGATTAACAATTTCTCCAACATTTTTCGCAAATAATTTGTATTGGAGGAAAAAAATTTTACCTTTGCAGTCCTTTTTGAAGGAAACCGCACCGGTGGGTTCGTCTAACGGTTAGGACTCAAGATTTTCATTCTTGCAATAGGAGTTCGATTCTCCTACCCACTACTTTTAATATTTAAAAATTTTATAATGGCAAATCACGCATCAGCAGACAAGCGTTTCCGTCAAAGCGAAACACGCAGATTGCATAACAAGTATTATGCAAGAACTACCCGGAATGCCATCAAGGCTATCCGGAACACAACAGACAAGGCTGCAGCCGAGGCTCTGGCCCCCAAGGTTTATTCAATGATTGACAAACTCGCAAAGAGCTCTGTCATTCACAAAAACAAAGCAGCGAATCTGAAAAGCGGTATCGAGCTCCACATCAGCAAACTTGCATAGTTTGTCGAACCGGACACCCAGATAAAGAAAAACTTTCCAACCTTTGGCTGGAAAGTTTTTTTTTATGCAGAGATGAAAGCAATCAAACAATGGCAGGCAGAGGAGCGTCCGAGGGAGAAGATGGCCACCAGAGGCGCCGAAGCCTTAACTAATGCAGAACTTCTGGCCATCATACTTCACACCGGAGACAGCAGCCGCACTGCCGTGGACCTCGCAAGGGAGCTGATCGACCTTGCCGGCGGTTCCCTGAAGGCTCTGTCTTCCCTGACACCCGACAGGATGAGCAGCCTCAAGGGCATAGGTCCCGCCAAGGCCGTGACCATCGCGGCGGCGGTGGAGCTGGGCAAACGGATTGCACTGGACAGCTGCGAGGAGCTGCCTGCGATCTACAGTTCCAAGGCGGTTGCCGATATGATGCGGCCCCAGATGGGCAACCTGCTCCACGAAGAGTGCTGGGTGCTCTACCTCAACCGGGCCAACAGGCTGATAGGAAAAGAGCGGGTCAGCTCCGGCGGAGTCTCCTCGACGGTGATGGACATCAAGATCATAGCCAAGAAGGCGGTGGAGAAACTGGCGGGCAGCATCATCCTGCTCCACAACCATCCTTCGGGCAACGTGACGCCCAGCAGCGAAGACAAACGGCAGACTCTCGCCCTGCGTAAGGCCGTGTCTCTCTTCGACATAGACCTTATGGACCACATAATTATCGGAAACAGCAGATATTTCAGTTTTTGTGATGAAGGGATTTGATTTTGAGAAAAATGTTTCTACCTTTGCCACCCTATTAACCAAAAACGAATTTTTTGCATTATGGCAGAGTATTTATCAGCTGACAAAAAGCAAGAGATTTTCGCTAAATACGGAAAGTCTAATACTGACACCGGCTCAGCAGAGAGTCAAGTTGCTTTATTTTCCTACCGTATCGATCACCTCACCGAGCATCTGAAGAGGAATCACAAGGATCACAACACCCAGCGTGCCCTTCTTCGTCTTGTAGGTAAGAGGCGTCGTCTCCTTGATTATCTCAAGGAAACTGACATCGAGAGATACAGGAATATTGTGAAGGAACTCAACCTTCGTAAATAATCACATAGGAAAGTTACTAAGGGGCTGCCATTGTGTACAGCCCCTTTTTTTTAGATATCTATTTTTTTGTTGTATTAATGAACGTTATTAAGAAAATCATTCAATTGTCGGATGGCAGGACAATTGAGATCGAAACCGGCAAGCTTGCAAAACAGGCCGACGGTTCTGCTGTTGTCAAAATGGGTGGCACTATGTTGCTGGCCACCGTCACTGCTGCCAAAGAGGTAAAAGAGGGTACTGACTTCATGCCCCTCACTGTTGATTACAAAGAGAAGTATTACTCTGCCGGACGCTTCCCTGGCGGCTTTATGAAAAGGGAAGGCAAATCATCGGATTACGAGATCCTCATCTCACGTCTCATCGACCGTCCCATCCGTCCCCTCTGGCCGGATGACTTCCATCTCGAAGTGTTCGTGAACGTGTATCTGATCTCTGCAGAGAAAGACATCCAGCCCGACGCACTCGCCGGCCTGGCTGCATCTTGCGCTCTTGCATCAAGCGACCTGCCTTTCGGCGGCCCTATCTCTGAGGTAAGGGTAGCCCGCATCGGCGGTCAGTTCAAGATCAATCCGAACTTCAGCGAAATGGCCGACTGCGACCTCGACCTTATGGTTGCAGCCACTGAAGAAAATATCATGATGGTTGAAGGCGAGATGAACGAAGTGAGTGAACACGATATGCTCGAAGCCATCAAATTCGCACACGAAGAAATCAAGAAGCATTGCCGCGTACAGAAAGAACTCATCACCGAGCTCGGCAACGACACCAAGCGTGACTATCCTCACGACGTCGAGGACGAAGACCTGCGCAAGGCCGTACACGAGTTCTGCTATGACAAGTGCTATGCCCACGCCAAGTCATTCAAGGCTAAACACGAGAGAGAAGACGGTTTCGTGGCCATCAAGGAAGAATTCCTCGCCACTATCCCCGAGGAAGAGCTCGAGGAGAAGACTCCGCTCGTAGAGAGATATTACCACGCAGTCGAGAAAGAGGCTATGCGCAATATGATCCTCGACGAGGGTATCCGCCTCGACGGCCGCGTATGCAACCAGGTGCGCCCCATCTGGTGCGAAGTGGATTATCTCCCCTGCGCACACGGTTCAGCCATCTTCACCCGCGGCGAGACCCAGTCGCTTGCTACCGTAACCCTCGGTACCAAGCTCGATATGAAAGAGATGGACGAAGTTCTCATCCAGGACGACCAGCAGTTTGTCCTCCACTACAACTTCCCTCCTTTCGCTACCGGCGAAGCCAAGTCACAGCGCGGTGTAGGCCGTCGCGAGATCGGACACGGCAACCTGGCGATGCGCGCCCTCAAGCCCGTCATCCCTATGATGCCTGAGAATCCCTACGCTGTACGCGTGGTATCAGATATCCTCGAGTCCAACGGTTCTTCATCAATGGCTTCTGTCTGCGGAGGTTGCCTCGCGCTGATGGATGCCGGCGTACAGATCCGCAAGCCCGTGGCCGGTGTTGCAATGGGCCTCATCACCGACGAGATCCACCCCAACGACCGTTACGCCATCCTCACCGACATCCTCGGTGACGAAGACCACCTCGGCGATATGGACTTCAAGGTGACAGGAACTGCCGACGGTATCACCGCCACCCAGATGGACATCAAGGTTGACGGCCTTTCATACGAAGTTCTCGAGAAAGCCCTCGAGCAGGCACGTCAGGGCCGTATGCACATTATGGGCGAGATGATGAAGACCATCGACAAGCCCCGCGAGGACTACAAGCCCTTCGTTCCCAGAATCAAATCGTTCGAGATTGCCAAGGAATTCATCGGTGCCGTTATCGGCAAGGGTGGTGAGACCATCCAGAAGATTCAGGCTGAAACCGGTGCTGTCGTCAATATCGATGAAATCGACGGCAAGGGTATCGTCGACATCGCTACCAACGACGCCGAGGCTATGCAGAAGGCTTACGACTGGATTATGGGCATCTGCGCCGTTCCCGAGATCGGCGAGACCTACCACGGCAAGGTTACCAGCTGCGTAGAGTTCGGTGCATTCGTTGAGATCCTCCCCGGCAAGGAAGGCCTGCTCCACATCTCAGAGATCGACTGGGGCAAGACCGAGAAAGTCGAGGACGTGCTCCACGAAGGTGATGAGGTTGACGTGAAACTCATCGAGGTCGACACCAAGACCGGCAAGCTCCGCCTGAGCCGCAAAGCCCTTCTTCCCAAACCGGAAGGATATGTGGAGCCTGTACGCAAACCCCGTCCCCAGGGACCGCGTCCCGGCGGTGACCGCAAACCCGGCGGAGACCGTCACGGCAACAACGACCGCAAACCGAGAGGTGACCGTCCCCAGCACTCACACAGGAGTGAAAAACCGGCAGAGGAATAATCCTCCGACGGTATAAAAGAAACCCCGGAAGCCTGAGCTTCCGGGGTTCTTTTTATCCGGATATCCGAACGTTAGAGTTCAGGATAAGAAGGCAGCGTATATTCGGGCAGCACATCGTAGATCTGCGGCATCTGCATACGCGGCCTGGGCTGTTGCGGCTGTCCGGGCTGAGGAGCACCCTGGGGAGCACCCGGAGGCACTGCGCCGGGCATACCCTGCTGAGGCCTTCTGAAGACGCCGACCTGCTTCAGCTCTTCGAGATCGTGCTGAGGAGGATAGCAGTCGTCAGGAATGGGCATATTCGAGAATGTCTGGAAATACAGCATCACGGCATCCCTCCACCACATAGCGTCCTTGGCCTGGCGGATGAGTTTCGTGCGAACCTCCTGATAACGCTGGTTGTCGACGTAAGGTTCTGCCTTCTCCCATATCTTGATATACTCTGCGGCATCTTCGATACCTTTCTGATAAGTGTAGCACAGCTCATCCCAAAGGGTCTTGCCGTCCTTCATCTTATAGTCCCAGGGAAGGTGATGGAACCACAGAAGCAGATTCTCGGGGCAGGTCTCCAGATTCTCGTAAGTAGAAGCCAGTGGCTCGTGGTACTGGGCTGTAGCGCCTGAACCGGTAGCCACGGTGCGGTCGAAACCTACGCCGTCGGGGCCGGCTTTGTGGTAGAACAGAGGCGACCAGTCCTTACGTGCGGCTGACTCCCACGGGCCGGGGCCGAAGTGGGCGTTGCCTGCCATAATGTGGTGCAGTCCGAGAGGCATCTCGTAGCTTACGTTGACTTCCCTCGAGCGGAGGAGCATATCCTTGACGGGCTTGATGAACTTGGGATCGCTGCTGAAGGTCTGGCGGAGCCATTCGTCAGCGATCTGCTCTGATGACAGATCGGGATTCCAGGCCATACGGCCGTATGAATACCAGTTGATCTGGGCCATCTGGTGTCCGCACCAGTTGACGTCGTCACCGATGTTGGTAACGCCTGAAATGGCGCTGAGCTTGTTCTCGCGATACTTTCCTTCGGTTATAGCAGCCACGGTCGAACCTTGGCCGAACTCGTAGGTATCGGTGTCAAGACATTCCTTCCACAGGGGATGGAGATATACCATATGCTTCGAGTGGCCGAGATATTCCTGGGTGATCTGGAACTCAGCCATCAGGTTGGTCTTGGGAGCCTGGCCGAACAGCGGGCTGATAGGCTCGCGGGGCTGGAAGTCGATCGGACCGTTCTTCACCTGGATGAGCACATTGTCGCGGAACTGACCGTCGAGAGGAACGAACTCGTCGCTGGCCTGCATTGCGCGGTCTTCTGCCTGTGCGTCATAGACGAACGCTCTCCAGAACACTACTCCGCCGTAAGGGGCGAGAGCGTCTGCAAGCATATTGGCTCCGTCGGCGTGGGTG
>JAGCFF010000102.1 GCA_017650285.1 Bacteroidales bacterium | reverse complement strand
TCGTCTCGCCGCCGCCCAGGCGCGCCAGCACCGCGGCGAGCATCGCCTCCCGCTCGTCACCGAGCTGATAAGGCTCCTCTGGCTTGTCTTCCACTACATAGTCCGGTTTAAAACCGTCGGGCATGCATGGAGTATTGCCGTTCTTGTCCGCGTAGCGGCCGACCATCACGTAGATACCCCATTTGGCGGCATATTGCTTTCCGAGCTTACGCTGGTCTTCGTCGAGCACCTCATCATAATCCTTGTACCAATCCTTGGCGCTGTACATGATGCCGCTGCAGTACTTGCCGTAAGACTGCTGACCGAAGATCTTGACATCCATATATGGCATCAGACCCACCAGGAGGCTTTCCGAAGCGGAAGCGCTGTCTCCGGTCATTATCGCGTAAAGATGCGAGATACCGAAATTGGCCCCGGACAGGTCGAGGGAATAATCTTTCCCGCTGTAATTGTAGGTGATATTCTCGGAGAAGCAGGTGTCATCCTTTCCCCAGGCTTCAGTCAGAGTACTGTTGTAAACAACGGTCTCGAATACGCTGCCGGCCTTGACATCCGCCTCCGGGGCCAGCATGGATGCGAGGACGGTTTCCGTGACCACGAATCCGCCACCGTTGTAGCGCATATCCAGAATAAGGCTCTCAATGCCTTCCGAACGGAAATACTTTCCGGCTTCGATGAGGTCCTGACACGCCGCCAGGGTAAATGAATTGAAGAACAGATAGCCGACTCTCTTCCCTCCGACATCGAACACCTTTCGCACGAGGACGGGATTCTCGTACATTTCCACCGCGGTCATCTTATACTCTTTGGAGTTCCTGTCGGTAAGGGTGCAGGACTTGGCGTTCAGGAAACTGTCGTACAGCAATGAAGAATAATTGTCTCCATTCATCCCTTTTCCCGCGATCTTCATTATCACGTCTCCACGTTTGAGACCCGCCTTTTCGGCCGGGCTGTCGGGATATACCACGGTAACGATCATGCAGACGGTCGTCTGGGACTCGTCAAACCAGTATAACTTGAAGTCCATGCCGTATGTGGTGCTCACTCCGGCAGTGGAGCTTTTCATGCTCTCGATATCTTCGGTCAGCACAGTCCACTTGTCGATATCCTTTCCGGAGGAATCCTTGTAGCGGGCTTTCTTTACCTTTGCGACCGGATCCTCAAGCATCTTCCAGTCGGAAAGCTCGGACGTGATGTCCGCGCTCCAAAGGTAATAGGTGCTCATCGTATTGTATGCGAAGAGATTGATGGCCTGACGCTGTTCCTTCTCCTGTTTTGTGAGGTCGGCGAACTCCGGATCCTTGTGGCCGCAACCAATGATGCCCGCCATAGCGGCGAGCATCATTGCCATATATATGACTCTTTTCTTCATATCTGCAATTTCTGCAAATATAAGAAAAAGATTCTTCGCTGTGCTCAGAATGACACTTTACTTCAGGAGGGTGTGGGATCCGAGCATGGCTGCGGGATCAAGGGCTTCGTCAAGTTTCTCCTTGGTCATCAGACCCTTCTCGAGCACGATGTCATAGACGCTGCGTCCGCTCTCGAGGGCTTCCTTTGCGACCTTGGTGCTGCCCTTGTAGCCAATATAAGGGTTGAGGGCGGTCACGATACCGATGGAGTTCTTGACCATCTCGTAGCAGTGGTCGGCGTTGACGGTGATTCCTTCGATGCACTTGGTGCGCAGGGTGTCGATGGCATTGCGCAGCCAGGTCACGCTCTCAAGGATGGACTCGGCAATGACCGGCTCCATAACGTTGAGCTGCAACTGGCCGGCCTCTGCGGCGAAAGCCACGGTCGTATCGTTGCCTATGACCTTGAAGCAAACCTGGTTGGTGACCTCCGGGATGACGGGGTTGACCTTTCCCGGCATGATCGACGAACCGGGAGCCATCGGAGGAAGGTTGATCTCGTGCAGGCCGCAGCGCGGACCGGAAGCCATGAGTCGCAGGTCGTTGCAGATCTTCGACAGCTTGATGGCCAGGCGCTTGAGCGCGGCCGAATAGCTGACATAAGCGCCCGTGTCGGGCGTAGCTTCGACAAGGTCGGAAGCCTTGATCAGCTCGTCGCCGCAGAACTCCGACATCTTGCGGGTGCAAAGGTCGGCGAAGCCGGGCACCGCATTCAGGCCGGTGCCGATGGCGGTGCCGCCCATATTGATCTCCCGCAGCAACACTGCGTTGCGTTCGAGATTGGCAATCTCTTCCTCAAGGTTATTGGCGAATGCGTTGAACTCCTGGCCGGAAGTCATCGGCACTGCATCCTGCAGCTGCGTGCGTCCCATCTTGATGAAGTCCTTGAACTCCACGCCCTTGGCGCGGAAAGCCGCGATCAGGGCCTGAAGGCTCGCCACCAAGTGCTTGTTCATCCTGACAAAAGTATAGCGGAAAGCCGTAGGATAGGCGTCGTTTGTGGACTGCGCGCAGTTCACGTGGTCGTTGGGGGAGCAGTACTGGTACTCGCCCTTCTTGTGTCCCATCAGCTCCAGGGCGCGGTTGGCGATCACTTCGTTGGCATTCATATTCACCGAAGTGCCTGCGCCTCCCTGCATCATATCGATGGGGAACTGGTCGTGGAACTTGCCGTCGACGATTTCGCAGCAGGCTGCGATGATGGCGTTGGCGATGGTCTTGTCCAGCACGCCGAGCTCAGCGTTGGCAGCGGCGGCAGCCATCTTGACATACGCGATGGAGATCACGTACTCAGGATAGTCGCACATACGAGTAGTGGAAATCTTGTAGTTATTAAGCGCCCTCTGCGTCTGTACTCCGTAGTAAGCGTCCGCGGGCACCTTCAGCTCACCGAGCAGGTCGCTCTCGATCCTGTAGTTCTGTTCTGACATGGTTATTTAGTTTTAAATGTTATTCAAATGGTCGGGTAAAGGTAAGGAATTAAAACATACAAAACAAAATTCCGGAGAAAATCTCACGATTCCCTCCGGAATTATAATTAACCAGCTGACGCTTATTCGAGTGAGATCAGCTTGTTGTAATCGGTCTCCCTCTTGGGGATCTTCCAGGTCCACTTGTTGCCGTCGCCGACATTGATGGTCACTGCGTACGCAGCCTGGAAACTACCGCCTTCAGCCTTGCTCTTACGGACAATAGGTTCGTTCCAGCGCTTATAGTCGAACCAGTCGAAACCTTCACCCCAGAGATCGATGCGGCGATACAGCTTGACTTCCGTCAGCAGGTCGGCGCCGGTCTTGGTGCAGTCATACTCCGGATCAAGGTTCTTGTTGAGTTCCTTGAGCAGTGCCTGTGCAGCGGCATCATTGCCGAGGTGGCACTGGGCTTCGGCTTCGGAGAGGATCATCTCGGCGCTGCGGTAAACGTTGAAGCTGCCGCCGCCAGGGGTGAACGTGCACTGGAACTTGAAGCTCATGTAAGCAAAGATCTGGCTCGTGGAGTACAGCTTGTTGCCATATTCAGCCTTCGCTCTGGCGGCGAAGCTGGAACCGGCTTTGTTGACGGCGCTGCAGGCAGCCCACTCTTCGGGAGTAGGCTCCAGCCACATCCTGCGACGGACATCCGTCTCGGGAATCTGGTCGTAGAGTTCCTTGCTGATGGCGAGCGGTCTGCCGCGCTGCATCGAAGACGAAGCGTTGCTGGCCTGATAGGCGAAGAAGGAGTAGTAGTAAAGGGTCTGGTCTTCAGCCTCATAGACACCCCAGATCCACTCCTTGTTCTCATCGCTGAAACCGCCGTCCACATACTCTTCCGTGGACATCAGGGGATGACCCTTGCGGGCTTCTGGCGCGCAAGCGGCGACTGTCGCCCAGTCCTCGCGTACGAGGGCTGCGCGGGTCTTGACTGCGTAGGCGACATTGATGTTCGGTTTATAGAACTCGTCGGAGCCACGGTCGATGCCGCAGGACTTGAAGAGGCTGATAGCTTCGTCGCAGTCTGCGTAGATCTGTGCGTAGCACTCGGACTGGGTGGAAAGCGGGAGGTCGTATGTGCCTTCGTCAGTGGTCTCGGAACTGAGACGGAGGGCGACACCCTTGGCGGAACCGTTGTTGCTGTCCTGCCAGCGGTATGCATAGAGTTGCATAAGCATAGTATATGCGTGTGCGCGGAACACGAGGGCCTGCGCCTTGTAGAACTGACGCTCGGCCTCGGGGCCTTCGGCGTTTTCGACGTTCTCGAGGACGAGGTTGGCGTTGCCGATGAGCTTATAGTAGTAGTACCAAGGATAGATGAGGTACGTAGAGTTGACGCTCTCGTTCATCGTGTGGTTCCATAGCGAAGCCCAACCTGCCTGGTCGCTGCGCTGGAGGTCGTTGCCGTGGTTGCCGTACCAGGTCTTGATGGAACCTTCTCCGTTCAGGCCCTGGGTGCTCAGGTACTGGCTAGTCATCATCTTGCAGAGGCCGTTGATGGCGAGGGGGACATTGGTAGTCGAGGAGAAGATGGTGGCCGGTGAGGTGGAACTCTCAGGAGTGGTCTCCATATACTCCT
>JAGCFF010000101.1 GCA_017650285.1 Bacteroidales bacterium | reverse complement strand
GTGGCAAAAGCAGGGGTGTGGCGGGGCGGGGCGTGGCCGCCCGTGACAGACTGTTTTGAAGGCGACACTACCGCCCTCGGTAGTAAAGAGGGAGGGGCCCGTTGAATACGAGTTATCGCGCAGCGATGACGAAGTAGGCAATGGGAGGGTCGGAGTGAGCGTCAGCGAACGGAGGTCGCCGCAAAACAAGTCTGTGCAAAGGAGGCCGGAACAAACGCAGCACTAGCCGCCGCCCGAGCGTTTTCGTGCCCTCCGAGCCGTTAGTGCCAGAGCCCGAAGGCTGTGCTTTCCGCCAAAGTGCGTTAGGAAAATGTGGCCCAGAAAGCGTACAAAGGCGATTAGCGTGACGCACCCCCCTTAGAAAGGCCAGTGCGCTTCGGCCATATGCCCTGGAAGCACTTGTAGAGGGGGTCGGCGCAACACACTTTGGCGGAAATCTGTGGATGGGAGGCGCGTCCCGCAGTTACGAGATGAGGCCGGCGACGAGGAGGCCGATGATGACGACGGGGGCTGCCCAGCGGATGATGAAATACAGAGCGCTGGCGAAGCCCTTGGGGAGACGGTAGCGGCCGCCGCTCGAGAGCTCGTCCTCGATGTCCTCGCGCTTGAGCTTGTGCCCGACGAAGATCACGGCGAACAGAGCGCCGAAGGTCATCAGCACATTCGCCGAAACGTAGTCAAACAAGTCGAAGATGTTCAGCGAGAAAATCTTCACGTGGCTGAGCACACCCTGCGACAGGGAGCACAGCACAGCCAGCACCACGAACACCGACATCGAAACAGCCACCGCAGTCGGCCTGCGCAGCTTGCACTCCTCGATGAGGAACGCAATGACCACCTCCAGCAGGGAAATGGCAGAAGTCAGCGCGGCGAGGAACAGCGACACGAAGAAAATGATGGCCGCAAATCCGCCGGCAGGCAGCTCAGAGAAGATGGCAGGCAGAGTGACGAACACGAGCCCCGGACCCTGTCCCGGACTGATGCCGTAGGCAAACACGGCCGGCATAATGGCGCAACCCGCGATAAGGGCGAACAGCGTGTCGAGAAGAGTGGTCTGGGCACTGCACTTGACAATATTTTCACTGCGCGAAACGTACGAAGCATATGTGAGGATCGTGCCGCAGCCCAGCGACAGCGAGAAGAACGCCTGTCCCAGCGCAGCGATGCCCGACGCAGCAGTGAACTTCGAGAAATCAGGCTTGAAAAGATACCTGACACCCTCGCCAGATCCCGGCAGAGTCATAGAACGGACAGCCAGGATCACCATCAGCACGAAAAGCACCGGCATAAGCGACTTGGTGAACTTCTCGATGCCGTTCTTCACGCCGGCGACAATGATGATTCCGCTGCAGGCCAGGAAGATCAGGGTGTATATGATCGGCGGCCAGGTGGAAGTGACGAACGAATTGAACATCGTCTCGGACAGGATGCCTTCCGGCGAGGTGAACTTCAGCCCGCAGGCCATCACCAGATATTTGATGCTCCATCCGCCGACCACGCTGTAGAACGACAGGATGAAAGCCGCGGCAAGCACGCTGAGCATACCCACGTGCTTCCAGGGAGTTCCCGGAGCCAGCTTCTTGAACGCACCGAAAGCATTCGCCTGGCTGCGGCGGCCCAGGATGAACTCGCACATCATAATGGGAAGGCAGATGAACACCACGAACAGCAGATAGACAAGAATGAATGCGGCGCCACCGTTCTCACCGACGAGGTATGGAAAGCGCCAGAGATTGCCGAGGCCGACGGCCGAACCGGTCATCGCCAGCAGGATTCCCAGGCTGGAAGCAAAAGTGTCGCGTTTTTCGGAAGGCTGATTACTCATCGGAAGATCTCCTCAAGTAGGTTCTGAATTCGAATTTAAGACCGCAGCGCGGATCGACCGAAGTGTTGCTGCGCTCGGCAAGCTGCCAGACTTCGGGGTCGATGACAGGGAAATATGTGTCAGCGTCAGGCACTGTGGTGTGGACGTGGGTGACGAACAGACGGTCAGCGATGTCGATGGCCTGTCGGTAGATCATTCCGCCGCCCATAATGAACACCTCGGGACGGGATGCCGCCTCGAGGGCTTTCTCCAGGGACTCCACAGCCATCGCAGTGGTCCCGGCAGCAGCGTCTGCACCGCTCGGCCCGCAAGCCCCGTCTTCACCCTCGGCCATCTTCCACTCCTCCGCCAGCCGGGCGCTGACCACGATGTTCTCGCGGCCCGGAAGAGGCTTGCAGCCGATGGACTCCCAGGTGCGGCGGCCCATAATGAGGCTTCCGCCCATAGTCTTGGCCTTGAAGAACTTCAGGTCCTGCGAAATGTGCCAGGGCATATCACCGTCGCGGCCGATGGCCCAGTCGTCAGCCACTGCCACAATTATGTTGATGATCTGTTCGGGTTGCATTGCTAGTGTCTCGTATGGAAGTATGCCTACACGGCAACAGGAGCCTTGATCGCCGGCCAGGGGTCATAGCCCTCCAGCTGGAAATCTTCGTACTTGAAGCTGAAGATATCTTTGACGTCGGGATTGATCTTCATCACGGGCAGGGCCCTCGGAGTGCGGCTGAGCTGCTCGTCGACCTGCTCGAAATGGTTGCGGTAGATGTGTACGTCGCCGAAGCTGTGCACGAAATCGCCAGGCTCGTAGCCGCAGCACTGAGCGATCATCTGGGTCAGCAGGGCGTATGAGGCAATGTTGAACGGCACGCCGAGGAAGACGTCGGCACTGCGCTGGTAGAGCTGGCAGCTGAGCTTCCCTTCGGCCACATAGAACTGGAAGAGGGTGTGGCAGGGCGGCAGGGCCATCTTGTCCACTTCAGCCACGTTCCAGGCCGAGATGATGTGCCTGCGCGAGTCGGGGTTCTTGCGGAGCTGCTCCATAAGGTTCGCCAGCTGGTCGATGTGACCGCCGTCGGGAGTAGGCCAGCTGCGCCACTGGTGTCCGTAGACAGGCCCCAGTTCGCCGTTCTCGTCGGCCCATTCGTCCCATATGGTGACCTTGTTGTCGTTGAGGTACTTTATGTTGGTGCTGCCGCTGATGAACCACAGCAGCTCGTAGATGATCGAACGCAGATGGACCTTCTTGGTGGTGAGCAGCGGGAAGCCGTCCTGAAGGTGGAAACGCATCTGGTAGCCGAACACGCTCTTGGTGCCGGT
>JAGCFF010000100.1 GCA_017650285.1 Bacteroidales bacterium | reverse complement strand
CCGGTTGAATAGAGGGCGACTCCGTTGTTTGCAAGGAGGTCGGCGATCTCTTCGATACCGTCCTTGTAGTACACCGAAATGAGTGCAGAAGTTATCTTTTTCAGTTCTGAATCCATAGCTAATTCTTAATCGTACAAAAGTAGGTAAAATGACTCAAATAATATTTAATTTTGTGCACAGTTTATCCACAATGGAGAGAAAAAGATACGCAGTCATCGTGGCCGCCGGTTCGGGCACGAGAATGAATTCAAAATTGCCGAAGCAATTTATTGAAATTGCGGGCAAACCGCTGCTGCGCCATACCGTGGAGAAGTTCCTTGCGATGGATGTTCCGGTGGAGATAATCATCGTAATGTCAGACGAATACAAGGACTGGTGGAAGTCGTATTGCCGCCGTAGCGACTTTCTTGAAAAGTACATCCTTCCCACCGGCGGCTTCACCCGTTTCCACTCAGTCAAGAATGCTCTCGAATACGTTCCCGACGGAGCTCTCGTGGCAGTCCACGACGGTGTCAGGCCGTTCGTCACCCCCGAGTTCCTCGAAGGCCTGTTCGAAGAGGCTGAAAAGTGCGGCGCCGTGGCTCCCGCCGTGCCTCTCGTGGAGAGCATAAGGGAGATGTCCGGCGACGGCACCGTGCCGGCCGACCGGAGCCGCTTCCTGTCGGTGCAGACACCGCAGGTCTTCCATTCCGAAATACTCAGGAAAGCTTACGGGCAGTCATACGACACATCCTTCACGGACGATCTTACCGTCGTGCAGAAAGCTGGTTTTCCGATAAAGCTTGTGGATGGGTTGCGCTACAATGTGAAGATCACTACTCCGGAGGACCTGGAGCTGGCCGAGGCCCTACTTTGACCCTTTCTTGCGGCTTTCCTTCTTGGCTGCGGCAGGCTTGCCGGCAGCTGCGTCCTTGACGTAGGTCGAATCGTTGACGAACACCTGCCTTTCGATGGCTTCTTCAAGCGAGATCCAGGTCTCGGTACGCTCTACTCCGTCGATGTTCTGGATCGTGTCGATGAGGACGTGCATCAGGTCGTCGTTGTCCTTGCAGTAGATCTTCAGCATCAGGGCGTGCTCGCCTGTGATGAAATGGCACTCCACTATCTCGGGAATATGACGGAGCGATTCGATTACCTGCGAATAGGCGTTTGCCCTGGAAAGGCTCACTCCCATAAATGCGCACACGTTGAGGCCGAGAGCCTGCGGCTTGACGAGCAGCCTTGAGCCGGTGATGATGCCCATCTGCTCCATTTTGCGCACGCGCTGATGGATTGCAGCTCCGGAAATGCCGCATTCGCGGGCGATCTCAAGGAAAGGAAGTCTGGCGTTTTTGATGAGGAATGAAAGTATCCTTCTGTCGGTAGCGTCAAGCTGGTGTGTTATCATAGTGGTCATAGTCCGGAGTTTAAATCCAAATGTAAATATTATTTCGCTGACTTAGACGCCTTTGCGATAATTTCTCTGCAGGCGGCCTCGTCGAGGGTCTCAGGGTTGGTGCCTTTCGGGATCTTGTAGTTGTTCTTGCCCTGCTTGATGTAGGGTCCGAAGCGTCCGTTGAGGACTTCGATGTCGCCGAAGGCGGATATGTGTTTCTTGCTCTCTTTCTGCTTGTGGTCTTCGATCAGGGCGATGGCTTCCTCTTCGGTGATGAGCATAGGGTCGTAGGTCTTGCCCAGCGAAACGAAGGTCGAGCCGTATTTGATGTACGGACCGAAGCGGCCTACGGAAGCTGTGATAGGCAGTCCTTCGCAGGTGCCGACGGTGCGGGGGAGTTCGAACAGCTTGGCAGCCTCCTCGACGGTGATGTTCTCGATCAGCTGGCCTTTCTTCATGCTTGCGTAGCGCTTGTCGGGGTCTTCGTTCTCGCCTTTCTGGACCAGCGGGCCGAAACGTCCCATACGGGCGATGAGAACCTTTCCGCTTGCGGGGTCGATGCCGATGCGGCGCTCGGCGTGGGTGTGGGTGCGGTCGTTGAGCTTCTCCTCGACGGTGTTGTGGAAGTCAGTGTAGAAGTCGCTTATCACCTCGTTCCATACCCTCTTGCCGTTGGCAATGTCGTCGAAATCCTGCTCGACCTGGGCGGTGAAGCCGTAGTCCATTATGGCCTTGAAGTTCTCGTCGAGATAGTCGGTCACCACGATGCCCACGTTCTCTGCGAACAGCTTGCCCTTTTCCTTGCCGACGATCTCGGTCTTGGTCTGTGCCGAGATGTTGTCAGCCTTCAGGGTGAAGGTCCTGTAGCTGCGTGACTCGCCCTTGCTGTCGCCTTTGGCCACGTATCCGCGTTTCATGATGGTGGATATCGTGGGGGCATAGGTAGAAGGACGGCCGATGCCCAGCTCTTCGAGCTTCTTCACGAGGCTGGCCTCGGTATAGCGCACCGGACGGGGAGTGAAGCGCTCGATGGCGTCGATCTCCTTGCGTTCCATCTTCTGTCCCTTTGCAATTGAAGGCATAAGGGTCAGCTCTTCGGCGGTCTCTTCGTCGTCGGTGCTCTCGATGTAGACCTTCAGGAAGCCGTCGAACACAACTTTCTCGGCTTCGGCGACGAAGGGCTCCCTGACTCCTGAGGCCTTGATGTCGACAACGGTCTTCTCGAGGACTGCATCTGCCATCTGGCTGGCTATGGTGCGTTTCCAGATGAGGTTGTAGAGCTTCTTCTCCGATGCGGTGCCGTCGATGGTCACATTCTGTATGTAGGTGGGGCGGATGGCCTCGTGGGCTTCCTGTGCCCCTTTCGTGCGGGTCTTGTAGTTGCGGGGCTTCGAGTACTGCTCGCCGTATTCACTGACGATGAATGCCTTGGCAGTGCTGATGGCGAGTGAAGACAGGTTCACGGAGTCGGTACGCATATAGGTGATGAGACCGGCTTCGTAGAGCCTCTGGGCGATCGTCATGGTCTGGCTCACCGAGAACCCGAGCTTGCGGGCTGCTTCCTGCTGGAGGAGGGAAGTGGTGAACGGGGCAGCCGGGGTGCGGGTGAGTTCTTTCTTGTCGATCGAAGAAACGTGGAACTCGGCGTCCTTGCAGCTCTCCAGGAATGCCAGGGCGTCTTTCTCGCCGGAGAATTTCTTCTCGACGTGGCCTTTGATCTTGTTCTTGATGCCTTCGGGAACGAAAGTGCCTTCGACCTTGAAGAACGAAGAGGCCTTGAATGCAGAGATCTCCCTCTCCTTGTCGACGATGAGCCTTACGGCTACCGACTGCACGCGGCCTGCAGAGAGCTTGGGCTGGACCTTTTTCCAGAGGATGGGGGAGAGCTCGAATCCCACGAGACGGTCGAGGATGCGGCGGGCCTGCTGGGCGTTGACAAGGTTCATGTCGATGCCCCGCGGGCTCTCGATGGCTTCCAGGATCGCGCTCTTGGTGATCTCGTGGAAAGCGATGCGCCTGGTCTTGTCACTGTCGAGTCCGAGAGTCTCGAAAAGGTGCCATGCAATGGCCTCTCCCTCACGGTCTTCATCGGATGCAAGCCATACGGTGGAAGCTTCGGCGGCATCTTTCTTCAGCTCGGTCACAAGCTTGCGCTTGTCGGCGGAGATTTCGTAATGCGGCGTGAATCCGTGCTCGGTGTCCACGCCCAGTTTCTTCTTCGAAAGGTCGCGGATGTGTCCGAAGCTGGATTTGACTTTGTAACCCTTGCCGAGGAACTTCTCAATGGTTTTGGCTTTGGCCGGTGACTCTACAATGACGAGATTCTCTCCCATAATAACGATTTTCTAAGGAGGGGCAAAGTAAAGTATAAATAGAGGTATAATCCAAATTTAATTGCTAAATTCGCGTTTCAAAGCAGTTTTGAAATGAAGATCGAGACCAAGAAAAAAATAGTCAAATACTGGTGGATCCTGCTGACAGCTCCCTTCCTGCTGCTGCTCCTCTGCCTTCTTTTCGTGGCGGCTTTTGCCGACCTGCCTTCGTTCGAGGAGCTGGAAGATCCCAAGAGCAATCTCGCGACCCAGCTGATAAGCAGCGACGGAAAGGTATTCAATACATATCATATCGAGAACCGCTCCTATGTCTCTTTCGAAGAGCTGCCGCAGTCGCTCATCGACGCAGCTATAGCCACTGAGGACGCCCGTTTCCGCAAGCATTCCGGCATCGACTTCCGAGCCCTGGGCCGTGTGGCAGTCAAGACATTCCTGATGCGCAACTCAAGCCAGGGAGGAGGCAGTACCATCACCCAGCAGCTTGCCAAGACTCTTTTCCCCCGCGAGGTCTCAGACTCGCATTTTCCCGGAGCCAAATATCTCAAACTCCTGAAGAACAAGCTCAAGGAGTGGATAACAGCCGTCAAGCTGGAGCGCAACTACACCAAGGACGAAATCATCACTATGTATCTCAACGCTGTCTTCTTCGGCAGCGACGCATATGGCATCAACACGGCAGCCCGCACCTTCTTCGACAAGAAGACCGAGGACCTGTTGCTCGAGGAGAGCGCAACCCTGGTGGGAATAGTCAACAAACCCACCCGCTACAACCCCGCCGTCAACCCCGAGCAGTCGCTGGAGCGCCGCAACCACGTGCTCAGGCAGATGCAGAAATACGGATACATCAGCAAGGCTGTCTGCGACTCTGTCAGCGCACTGCCCATCGTTCTCGAGTACCAGAGGCAGGACCACAACGCCGGCATAGGCTCGTATTTCAGGGATATGCTCCGCAGGACTATGAACGCCACGAAGCCGAAGCGTTCCGACTACAGCCAGGTCGAGGACTACCGCAGGGATTCCCTCAGATGGGTGGAAGATCCCCTCTACGGCTGGCTCAACAAGAACACCAAGCCCGACGGCACCCAGTACAACCTCGACAAGGACGGCCTGCGCATCTATACCACCATCGACTCCCGTATGCAGAAATATGCCGAAGAGGCCATCAAGGAGCACCTTGGCGGAGACTTGCAGCCGCTGTTCTTCAACGAGCTCAAGAACAAGCGCAACCGCCCGTTCTCGAACAACATCGACCAGGGAACCATCGACCGCGCCATGCAGCAGGCCCGCCGCTGGAGCGACCGCTACACCAGTATGAGGAGAGCCGGCATCTCCGAGAACGAGATCCTGAAGACCTTCGACGTTCCCACCGAGATGCGTATCTTCACCTGGGACAAGAGGGGCTATGTGGACACCGTGATGACGCCCAACGACTCCATCAAGTACTACAAGTCGTTCCTGAGGGCTGCGTTCGTGGCCGTCGAGCCGAACACCGGCAAGGTGAAGGCCTATGTCGGAGGCCCGGACTACAGATATTTCAAGTATGACAATGCAGGGCAGGGCTACCGTCAGGTAGGTTCCACCATCAAGCCCTTCCTCTATACCCTTGCGATGCAGGAGGGCTACACCCCGTGCAACAAGGTAGTGAACATTCCTTACAGCTTCGTGCTCGACGACGGTTCGGTTTGGACTCCCAAGAGTACGGACAAGAGTTCTTACATAGGCAACACCGTGACCCTCAAATGGGGT
>JAGCFF010000099.1 GCA_017650285.1 Bacteroidales bacterium | reverse complement strand
GCCTTCATCATTATGCTCATAGGCCATACCATATCATAGCCGATGTGCGGACCGCCGATGCCTTCAGCAGCAGTGCCCTTGAAGAAATAGGGGTTGTCGAGGCTCCACACGAAGCGGCGGGTGTTCCTGTATATCTTGTCCTTCGGGCTGACGTCTCCAAGATATGCCATAGCCAGCAGGCTGGGCACGTTGGCGTCGTCCATAAGCAGCTGGTTGCCGTAGCCGTCGACTTCGAAGGCGTATATCTTTCCATATTTGGGATGCTTGTGGACGGCATACTTGCGAAGGGCGGCCTCAACCTCGTCGGCAAGGGCACGGCATTCTGCAGCCAGGGCGGTCTCGCCGTTGACGGTCGTAAGGATCTCGGCGGCCTTGCGGAGCGATGTCACTGCAAAGAAGTTCGAGGGAATGAGATATTCGAACACGGTGGCGTCATCCGAAGGCCGGAACGCAGAGGCGATAAGGCCCACGGGCAGCACGGGGTTGCCCCAGCCGCTGTTCGACTTGGTATCGGTCTGGACGGCAGTCTCGCGCTGGAAATGGTAAGGTCCGCGGCCATCCTTGCGCTGCTGCTCACGGAAGGTGGTGAGGATACGGCGGATGGCCGTCAGCCAGGTGTCGGAGAACACAGACGTATCTCCGGTTACCTTCCAGTACTGGTAAGCCAGACGTATCGGGTAGCAGTCGGAGTCGATCTCCCACTTGCGCTCGTGAAGGTTCGGATCCATATCGGTGCGGTCACTCTGCCAACCGGTGCCCGTAGGGCCGTCATTGAACGCGTTGGCATAAGGATCTATGCATATCAGGCTGAACTGGCAGTTGATTACTCCGGCCAGCATCTCGCGGAGCTCCGGATCCTCGTTGGCCAGCTGCACATAAGGCCATACCTGGGCCCCCGAGTCACGCAGCCACATAGCGTGGATATCGCCCGTATACACGAAAGTGCGGGGCTTGCCGTCCTTGTCCTTTCCGAAATGGACTGTCGTATCCAGGGTATTGGGGAAGCAGTTGGCAAACATCCAGGCAAGTTTGGGATTGGTCAGTTTGGCAGTCACTTCAGCAATCTTGGCCTCTACTGCGGTGGAGCGGAACAAGCGGTCTCTCTCGGCAGGGCGCTGTGACTGATAGGTCTGGGCTGAAGCCGACAGCACGGCTATCATCGCGACCAGGGTCGTCAGTATGCGTTTCATTGTAATCTGGTATTTATGGATGCTAATTTACGCAATTCCTGCAGCAGAATCAAATTCTGCCAGATATTGCTTTTCTCCTTATAATTCGGTATATTTGATATAACCTAAAACACTCAACGATGAAAAAGTTATTCCTCTTCATGATTGCAGCCGCCGTCGCCGTGGTGACGGTTTCGGCTTGTGGAGCTGCAATGACTGCTGCCGACAAGGCTGCCCTGGAACAGGCCGTACAGGACAACCTGGCCAATAAAGACTATACGATCCTGATTCAGCTGATGATTCCTTCAGCGGGGCCCACAAGGGCGGTCAGCAACTATTCCATCAAAGTGTCAGGAGATACGCTCGTTTCCTACCTTCCCTTCATAGGCCGTGCCTACAACCTGCCCTACGGCGGAGGCAAGGGCCTGGACTTCACCGCAAGGATCAATGATTACCACGACATCACGAATGCAGGTGGAGGCCACGACATAGTCATCAATGTGGCCAACGATGAAGACGTATTCTTCTACACCCTCAATGTTTCCGCAAGCGGAAGTGCCTTCCTGTCCGTTTCGTCACGCAACAGGGAGAGGATTTCCTATACGGGAGAGATGTATCTGCCCTGACGGCCGTCAGGCTTCGAGTGATTTCTTGCTGCTTTCTCCGGAGATGAGACGCTTAGCCGAGTTCTTGAGTTCCTCTGACTTGGCCAGCATCGCCTGAGCCTTCATCTTGAGCTCGTCGAGAGCGCCGGGGGCTTTCTTTTGCAGATCACCCAGCTTCTGCTTCGGCATCACGCGCTTGTATCCGTTGGCTTCGAGCACCTCGACTGCTGTGTTGTAGCCGATATAGAACAGGGATTCTATGTTGCTCAGGTCGTATGCGCTGAATGACGAAGTGTCCATATCTATGACCAGGTCCGCCCTGGCAGCATCTTCCATCGTGTTCGACAGGAACATCAGCGAGAACGAGCGGATGGCAATGCTGTACATACTGTCGCGGTAGCATATCTTGCCGGCCTGATGGAGATTGAGGGCTATTACCTTCTCGCATTTGTCCCGAAGTGCCGAGACGGGAAGGTTCATCAGGACTCCGCCGTCGGAATAGTGCTCGCCTTCGATCTTTACCGGCTGATAGATGAGGGGGATGGCGCAGGAAGCGGCCACACGCTGGGCGATCTCGCCTTCTTCGAAGTAGCGTACGACTCCCCTCTCGATGCTTGTGGCGACTACAAGCGTCTTGACCGGCAGTTCCTCCAGATGTTCGTAAGGCAGTATCTTGTGAAGGTGCTTCACGAGCGGTTTCGTGTCGAACATTCCGCCTTTCGGCAGCTGGGTGCCCAGAAGGTCGCGGAAATCCAGCGAACTGAAATTGTTCGTTATCTCCACAGGAGTCATTCCGGCCGCATACATAGTAGCGGCGATGCTGCCTGCGCTTGTACCTGCCACGATATCGGCTTTAAGGCCGAATTCATAAAGAGCCTGCAGGGCCCCGCAGTGCGCAGCCCCTTTCGCTCCTCCTCCGCTGAAAGCGAAGCCGAGCTTATATTTCTTCTTCCGTTTGAAAATGCTTCCCATATACGCAAATGTACCAAAAGTTCGTTGAATTTGGATATCTTTGCACCCCGTAACAATCAAGGCACGATGAGAGCACTGATCCAAAGAGTTTCGCACGCAGATGTCAAGGTTGACGGCAGGACCGTTTCCGAAATCGGACAGGGACTGCTGGTACTGGTCGGCGTGAGGGCCGATGACGACGACAGCGACATCGACTGGCTTGTGCGCAAGACAGTTAACCTGCGCATCTTCGATGACGACGAGGGCGTGATGAACCGTTCCGTTCTCGAAACCGGCGGAGAAATCCTTTCCGTCAGCCAGTTCACCCTTATGGCAAGCTGCAAGAAAGGGAACCGGCCGTCCTATATCCACGCCGCTCCCGGATCGATCTCGGAGCCTATGTACGGAAAGTTCTGCGACGCCCTGTCGCTGGCTCTCGGAAAGCCTGTGGGCCGCGGCATCTTCGGTGCGGATATGAAAGTCAGCCTGCTCAACGACGGGCCTGTGACGATTTGGCTCGACTCAAAGAATCCTGAATAAAACTACTTCGATATGGTTATAGATTTCAACGAAATAGAAACCGTCGCCAACCCCCATTTCAAGGGCGGAGAAGGCGAAGTGATGATACAGACTGCCGTAGCCGACGGCAAAGTGAAACTTATGCGCATCACCATTCCCGTGGGCGCCACCATCGGTCTTCACCCCCACCACGGCAACAGCGAGGAGATCCTCGTCCTTCAGGGCAAGGGCCATTTCGTAACTGACGGAAAGAGAGAAGACATCTGCGCCGGACAGGCCCACTATTGCGAAGAAGGGGAAACCCACGGATTCGTCAATGACGGCGACGTGCCCGTAGTCTTCTTTGCAGTGGTCCCGGACCGCACACAGAATCCGGCCTAAAGGATTATTCCGAACCGAAAGGCTTCAGATTGCCGACGGCATCCTTGGGATACATCCTTCGGCCGCCGTTGTCAAGGTCGATCAGAACATAGCGGGTATTGCCCATTCCCAGCTCGTTCATATAAGAAAGCTGCCGCAGTCCGTGGCGGCTTTCTATGCGTTCCTGCATAGCGTGGCGCTCGCTCTTCTTCATCGCGTAGAGAATGTCCACGCAGGCCTGGTCGATGGCCACGATGTCGAGGGATGCCAGGATTCCGACGTTCGGTGTGACCACGGGCTCCGCCATAACTCCTTCACAGTCGCAGGAAACAGACATATTGCGCATCACGTTGATATACGACACCTTCTTGCCGAAATGGTCTATCGTCGCCTTGGTGGACTCCGTCATCCTCTCCATGAATTCTTCCTCGACGATGTCCCAGGGATCGTCCTGACCGGGTGTGGAATGGATCATGCACTTACCCACCTTGCCGTCCGCGCAGCCGATGCCGATATTCTTGTTGGAGCCTCCGAAGCCACCGCACACGTGCCCCTTGAAATGAGTCAGGGCCAGCAGCGAGTCATAATTGAGCAGATTCCTGCCGACACTCATACGCTCGAACCACTTGCCGCCTTCCACGGGCAGCCAGGCGGTCCCTTCAGCGTCCATCACATCGATGGGGCAGAAAGTCCAGCCGTTGAGGCGGGCGGTCTTTAGATGTTTCTCGGTGGTGTCGCGGTCACCTTCGTAGTAGGTGTTGGTCTCGATGATGTTCGCACCTTCAAGCCTTTTCCTGAAAAGGTTCCTCACCCAGGGACGGGGGATGATGTTCGGGCCGTGAGGCTCGCCGGTGTGCAGCTTCACGCCGATCTTTCCGCTGAGATTCGAGCTGATGCAGTCATAGGCCATCAGCAGGCCTTTGGGATTCAGCTCGCGGGTAAAATAGACTATCGATTCGTTGCCGCTTCGTTTGTTGTACGGGATGTAGATGTCCCCGCCGGTGCCAGGTACAGGTTTCTCTTGCATAACTCAGAACTTTGATTTATACAAAGCTACTAAGAATTATCCAATTCCGCACCAGTGATTTCCGTAACACTTGCGACCCCGTCGCAGACCCTGAAGCGCACGTTGCGGCCGGCGAAGGTCAGTCCGTATTCGCGTTCCGGGTTATCCAGATACTGCGGCCGGGGGTCGCAGGAAAGGAGCTGCCTGAGCGCCGCCAGCTCATCTTCGGCCAGGAGCGAGGCCAGGGAGTCGGGTACTTCCACTTCGAGCGGACTCCACCCGTTGCCGTCGACGAAACCGCTGCGCGCGTCGGGATGGCAGTCGGCATATGCCACATAAGGCTTGATGTCGTACACCGGAGTGCCGTCGGCAAGGTCGGCGCCGAGCACGTGGATGATGCCCTTGTCGGCTTCTATGGAGGCTACCTTCACACAGGAAAGACCCAGGGGATTCGGACGGAAGGGAGACCGGCTTGCAAAGACTCCCACTCTCTCGTTGCCTCCGAGACGAGGCGGGCGCACCGTGAGATTGGCCGAAGGCCCGTTCAGGGAGAATTCCCATATCAGCCAGATATAGTCGAAGCCTGCCAGTCCGCGCAGGGCGTCAGGGTTGTCATAGGGAGCGACAAGCCGCACCTCCCCGCTGAGACCGGGAGCTATTCCGCTCTGTCTCGGAACCCCGAATTTTCCTTCGACGGGAGATTTGAAAAAAGCAATCGGCCGGATTTCCATCTCATTGACTTTGTCCGGCCGAAGTTAATTATTTCTGCAGAGTTTTTCGCTAAAGAGAGAGAGTCAATCCTGCCATAAAGTTGATGCCGGGCATAGGATATCCGGCCAGGATCTCATATTGCTGGTTGAGGAGATTGTCGCCTCTTGCCCAGATTCCGAGCCAGTCTGTAAGCTGATAGCTTGCGTTGAGGCTCAGCTGGAAGAAATTCTCCTTCTGCGGTTCCGCTCCTATTGCAGTGTAGAGTCCTGCCACCTCCATTCCGCCGGCAGATATCCGGAGACGGTTCTTGTGGAACTCGAGTCCGCAGTAGGCAGTGATTTCGGGAGCCGAGAGGACAGGGTTCTCCATATGCAGCCAGCTGCCGTTGCCCACCAGATTCCAATTGCTTGCAATACGCCAGCGCAGTTCGAGCTCCGCGCCGTAGTTCTCCACGGGGCCTGTGTTCACATTGAGCGGCATACCGTTGACCATCTGGGTCTGGATCATATTGTCGCCTTTGAGATAGAACACGTTAAGGCCGTATGAGAAAACATCTGCGACAGAAGACTTCCACGCCAGCTCATAGTTCATTATGCGCTCGGGCTCGAGTTCCGGGTTGGCCGGACGGAAGAGATACATATCCTTGATCGTCGGCCTGCGGAAGCCCTTGCTTACCATAGCTTTCAGTTCACCGTTGGAAATTCTGAACGCAAGACCGCCCTGAGGCACGAGTTCCAGTCCGGATACCGAATGGTTGTCGACCCTCAGTCCGAAATCCGCAGTCAGCCAAGAGGTCAGGTCCTGCCTGAAATCCACATAACCGGCAAATATGTTCTCAGTCTTGTCGGCCATCGGAGCAAGATCCTCGCCCGTGGCGATCACCTGGTTCCAGGCCTTGCCGTGGACACTCTGCCAGTCGAATCCCACTGTGGTGGTATTGCCCCTGAAGAGGCCGAAGCTCTGCCAGGCCGAAACGCCTGCCACTGCGTCTTCTGAACGGAACCAACTTGTCTGGGGAGCAGCCGATTCGGCGTGACCGTCGTTGATCTTGTGATTGCCGAAGTTGTAGTACAGGCTGACTGCACCGTCAGTCCTGTCATAATGGTTCTCGATGGCGGCAGAAGCCACTCCGCGTGTGATCCACTGGTCGGCATCGAACAGAGGGGAAGTGGTCGCGCCCGGATATGATGCATTGAAATGTGTGATGTCAACGTCGGCATAGGCATTCCAGTTGTCCGAGAACTCATAGCCTATCTTGCCGTAGCCGCCGTACTGTTCGAAGCCCATACGGGGACGGTGGTTGTTGCTTCTGGAATACTGTCCTGAAACGACGCTGCTGAAGCCTCCCTTGCGGACACGGTTCGTCAGCACGCCCTTGACTGTGCCGTAGCTTCCGGCGCCCAGATCGAGGTCGGTGTGGACCCCGTCTTCAAGCGACTTGCGGGTGATTATGTTGATGACGCCGCCCATTGCGTTGCTTCCGTAGAGAACCGAAGCAGGGCCTCTGAGCACCTCCACCCTCTCGGTCATCAGGGTCTGGTAAGAATCGGAGATAGGGTGGCCGAAGATGCCCTGGTACTGGGGATGTCCGTCGATCAGCACCATCATCTGGCCGGTTCCGCCCGAAAGGCCCCTGACACTGATGCCGCCGGCAGCTCCTGTGCTGACTCCGTAGCCCAGCATCGCCCTTGAGTTCACGAAGACGCCTGGAACCAGCTCGTTGAGGGTCGGAAGCACATTGAGCCTCTGGCCTGCAGTCAGTTCATTATGGTTTACCACGCTGATGGTCTGCGGAAGGAACCCGGACAAGGTCCTGGTCCTGGTTCCGGTTATGACAGATTCCTCAAGATAATTCGCAGTAGTATCGGGTTCTGCGGCTGTTGCTGCGATGCTTGCCGTGCCTAGCATTATGCATATCAACGCTACAGTCAGTTGTTTCAGCTTCATATTATTATCCTTTTTGTAACTTTGGGTGCAAATGTAAGCACATACAACACATTTTCTGTTTCACTTTTTGTCCATTTTATGTCCAATTTTTCCTCAGCAAGCGCGATAGTGTTCTCCTGCCCGCAGGACTTTCCCTCCCCCGCACGCTTTTACGGCAGCCATCACATCCATTTCATCTGCTTCGCCGGCGGCGGTTCCTTTGTATGCGACGGCGTGGAGCACGTGTTCGCCCCCGATGACCTTGTGATATTGCAGGGAGACTCCGGCTGCACCGGGCTGGTCTTCTCCAGTGACTTCCAAGGCAGGGCCCTAGCTGTCCCCAGGGGATTCCTGCACAATGCCCACAACGGCAACGTATGGTCGAAGAGCGGATTCCTGCAGACCAAGGCCCATCCCGTGACGCACCTTGACGCCTCGGAGAGGGAACTGCTGCTCGCAGACATCGCAGGTATCGGGGATCGTCTGCATCGTACCAGCGATTTCGGGCGGCAGAGCCTCTACCACTGCTTCCAGATGCTGATGTATGACATCTGGGACATCTATGACAACAAGGCCGTTTCCAGCGAACTTTCCGGAAGCAACGATGCCGCCTTTGTTTTCCTGAGGTTCCAGGAACTGCTCAAAGCCCACTGCGACAGCGAGCGGACGGTGGCGTGGTATGCAGACAAGCTGAACATCACGCCCCGCAAACTGAGCCGCGTATGCCTCGATGCCAGCGGGGTCGGTGCAAGCGACTGGATTGCACATCACACGACTATCCGCGTCAAGGACCTGCTTGACAGTTCAGATATGTCCATCGAGGAAATTTCCGACGAAATGAACTTCTCCAGCCGGTCTTATTTCACCCGCTTCGTGACGAAGGTCCTTGGGGCCACCCCCTCTGAGTACCGCAGGGCCATACAGGCAAAAGACCGGCAGAGATGACACATTTTCCCAATTAATGCTATATTTGCGGCGCCTTTTGGCAAATGAACTAAAACACACAGAATGAAAAAGGTTATTTTCACAATAGCATTCGCTATCGTTTCAATCCTCGGAGCTTCTGCCCAGGAGGACAATGGAATCGTCTATTTCAACGGTATTTCAAACATCAGGATAGGCTATGCCGGCATCCTCAACTCTTCTGACTCAAAAGTACAGGGAGGCATCGATTTCGGCTTCAACCTCATCGAATTCGGCGTAAGGCCCTACGCTTCCGGCGCCTTCAGCCTCGGAGCAGATTTCATGCTGGATTCTTTCGGCACCGCCGACGGCTATTATTACAATTCCGCAGCCCACAGGACAGAAGTGAGCCCCGCATTGCTCGGAATGAAAGATGTCAGCCGTTCACGCGCAACGATCTGTGCATTCACCTTCCCCCTGAATTTCACCCAGACAATAGGAGGCAAACTTGCCGTCACTCTCGGAGCTGCCGCCAAGATCAACCTCAACGCCGACACTTATGTGGATTATCTGAACGCAACTGACGACCGTTGCTCATACTCTGTCTACGGCATCCCGACCACCCGTCTTACCTATGACATCCATCTGGCTGTATCGTATGACGATTTCGGAATCTATGCAAGCTACAGCCCGATGAACGTGTTCGCCAACGGAGCAGGTCCCGGCTTCGGCTTCTTCAGCATAGGTGCCATTTTCACAAATCCTGAAAACTAATCAACAAAGCATATGAAAAAAGTATTTTTCGTCATAGCTTTCGCTATGCTTACCGTCATCGGAGCTTCTGCTCAGATGTCAGACTTCGTTACTGCAAAGGTTGGTTCCAACATCAGACTCGGCTATGTCGGCGCTGCCAACAATTCTAACGTTGCCGGTGGTTTCGACCTCGGCATCAACGTCATCGAGGTAGGCGTAAGGCCTTACAGCACTGGTGAACTCACTCTCGGCGCAGACTTCCTTATGGATATCTACCACCCGACCAGCGGCAAATATTTCCTTTCCGGCGGACATTCGACCACCATCGTTCCTTCGATCTTCTCAAAGATCAAATATTCGACTTCAACTGTCCTCGGTTTCGGAATTCCCCTGAACTTCACCCAGAGAATCAGCGACAAGCTGTCAGTCACTGCCGGTGCAACAGCCAGGATCAATATGAACGCCTCAACCCGTCTTGTCTACACCAATTCAGACAACAAGTGGAACACCGAGCGCGCTTCCGGAATCTATACCAACCGTGTAACCTACGACCTGCACCTCTCAGTTGATGTAGACGGTTTCGGTATCTACGCAAGCTACTGCCCTATGAACGTATTCGAGAGCGGCCACGGCCCTTCTTTCAACACCTTCGCAGTAGGCCTGATCTTCAAGCACTAGGAATATTATTTCCTGATATAGAAAGCCGCAGGGTCATCGGACCTTGCGGCTTTTGTTTTACATCCACTCTTCTATGGCGTAGTCCACCGGACGGTTGAGATAGCGCACGAAAGGCACCACCGACTTGAAGTCGTCTGCGACCCGTCTGGCCAGGTCGGGTTTAAGGAAATAATCGGCCTGCAGGGGTTTCATTATAAGGAACTGTTTCAAGCGGAAATACTTCGAATAAGGTTTGTCGGCAGGCCAGCCCTGGGCAGGACGGGCAAGGGCTCCGTCCCACATCACGTCCCAACCCTTACCGGGGGTCGCGACGCGGTCAAACTCAGCTCCGTTCAGCATTATCTCCTCCCGGACGCTCTTGATGATCAGTTTTTCCTCCCGCCAGATGCCGGCACAGAGGAAGTAGCTGTTCTCTCCTGGCTCGATATGCATATAATAGCCCGGATAGTGGGACTTCCTGCCGCCTTTCGCGAAGAACAGGCCGCACCAGCTCTTGTAGGGTGGCCGGTCGTGGAAGCGCTGGTCCTGATAGATGCGCCAGGTTATGTCCCTGGGACCCAGGTCCGGAAGATCCGGATCATATTTCCTCAGTCTGTCCAGGATTTCCATACCGAGATTCTCGTAATAGCTCTTGATTGCAAGATACAGCGGCTTGCGTTCATCGAACCATTTCTTCTCGTTGTTCTCTGCAAGTCCGGCATAGAACTGCAGCAGGTCGGGCATTGAAATTTGTGTCTCCATATGTCTACAAATTTAATGTTTTTGCTTATTTTTGATGTAATCACGAAACGTTTACTGCAATGATTCTGAAGTACGAATTGATCATCCGGGTAATTGTGGGAGGCATCCTCGGAGGAATCATCGGTTTCGAGCGGGAGAAGAGAGCGAAAGAGGCCGGATTCCGTACCCACTTCCTGGTTGCTTTGGGCAGCACGCTGATTACCGTCATTTCCGCATACGGCTTTGACAAAGTTGCCGATCTGATTCCCATAGCCAGGTACGACCCTGCACGTCTGGCCGCACAGATCGTGTCCGGTATCGGCTTCATCGGCGCCGGCCTTATTATCTTCCAGAAAAACGTCATCCACGGCTTGACCACTGCCGCCGGACTCTGGGTTACAGCCGCCATAGGCATAGCCTGCGGAGTCGGACACTATGAGCTGGCCGTCATCACCACGATAATGGTGCTGATTGCGCTGGAACTGGCCCTCGCCGTAGACGACAAGCTCAACAAACGGCAGCTGTCCATCACTATGACTTCTGCAGACAAGGAAAAGATCAAGAGCATCGTGGACAGCGTCAAGGCTGACGGTGTAGTCATCCGCTCCTATGACCTCGAACTGCTTGACGAAGGCCAGGGCAAGACCTACAAGGCAACGGTTGAGCTGAGCACCAAGCGCATCGACTACGAAGAGCACGTCTGGGACCTCCTGGACGGGATGGACGGATCCATCGTTTCACACAAGAAATAATCAATCTCAAATAAACAATACTGCAATGAGCGAACAAGAATTTGACAAGAGAGACCTCAACAAAGACGGTAAGGTTTCACTCGGAGAAAAAATCGGATACAGCATCGACAAAGCCCAGGAAAAGCTTGAAGAGGCTGCCGGCAAGGCTAAGGTTAAAGCTGAAGAACTGAAGGAAAAGGCCCCCGGCAAGTTTGCCGAGATGAAGGAAGAAGTCAAGGAAGCAGCCGACAAGGCCAAGGTTAAAGCTGCAGAGCTCAAGGGCAAGGCTTCCGAGAAGTTCGCCGAAATGAAGGAAGAGACCAAGGAAGCAGCCGACAAGGCAAAAGCCAAATTCGACAGCTTCGTGGCCAAGAAAGACGGCGAAGAAAAAGCCTGACGGCTAGTCTATATACTCGAAAGACGCCACGTTCCTGTCCACCTTGAGGTGGATGCGGCGGCCGAGGTACAGCGAATAGTTGGGAGCGCTCTTGCGGACGTTCCATTCGTGTCCTGCATCGATCTGATACATCACAGGTATCTGCCTGTCTCCTATCTTGGAGTAGATGAGCGCGGGCAGTGAGAGGTCCATGCCCTTGGCATCGTCGAAATTGGAGAACTGCCCCACGATTATTCCTGCTATTTCATCCAGCTTGCCCGAAAGGAGCAGGTTCTGGAGCATGCGGTCTATCGCATAGCTGTCCTCGTCGACATCTTCGATGAACAGGATGGCATCCTTCATATCCAGGTTCATCGGAGTTCCCTGCAGGCTGTAAATAAGCGACAGGTTGCCTCCGACAAGCCTTCCAGTAGCCTCTCCCTCACGGCAGTAGAAGTTGGTGGGGATTGAAAGCCCCGGAGCATCTTCGAACAGCGCCTTGCGCAGGAACGCCACCGAGGTGGTATCGCCTTCTATGCGGGTTGCCATCGGGCCGTGGATGGTCTCCAGCCCCATATTGTTGAGCGTGATATGCAGGGCCGTGACATCGCTGTAGCCCACGATCCACTTGGGGTTCTCCAGAAGCCGGGAATAATCCAGGTAGGGTGTCACAAGAGCTGCCCCGTAACCTCCCCGCACCGATATCAGAGCCTTGATGCTCGGATCGTCTATCATCGCCTGCATCGCGCTGATGCGCTCCTCGACCGTACCGTCATAGCGGCTCTTCCCTCTCCTCTTGAAAAGGTTGTCGGCAAGCTTCACGTTGAGACCCCAATCCTTGAATACGGAGATACCGTAGTTGAGCGCCGTGCTGTCGGCATAGTTGGAAATGGCGAAGATGCCGATGGTATCGCCCGGCTTCAAAGGCTCGGGACGGATGTCGGGCCTTGTCCATATTTCTACGGTATCGACCTGAACAGTATCGACCTGTGCGACCTCGACTGCTATGGTGTCAACCGCTGCGGGCTCGACCACTGTGGTATCCACCTGGGGAACTTCTATTTCGTAGATATGGACTTCTGCCGGCGCCTTGTATGGCCTCATAGCGTTGCCGCACAAGCTGCCGCACGCCAACAGGGCAAGGATAAGAATGGATACTCTTTTATTCATTTCAGCATCTGAATGATATCGTTAAAACTGTCTGCAAGGAAATCTGCCCCTGCAGCTTCCAGGTCTTCGGCGGTACCGTTGCCGTATGTCACAGCTATCGTCCTGCAGCCTGCCGCACGGCCCATCAGTATATCGTAGGGGGCATCGCCCACCATTACGGCTTCTTCGGCCGGAACGCCCAGTGCACTCAGGATGATATTCACAGGCTGGGGATCAGGCTTGGCTTTGGTCACGTTGTCTGCACCGACCGTCATTTCGATCAGCGGGGCCAGGCCGAGTTCCGAAATGTAGCGGTCGAGAGTGTGGCGGTGGCGGCTGCTGGCGATGGCGAGCCTGACGCCCTGCTCCTTCAGCTCCTTGAGGGTCTCGAGCACTCCGGGATAGAGAGTCACAACCCCCTTCTTGTCCAGTTCGTCGAACATCCTGCGATATGCTGCCGCATATTCGGCTTCTCCCTCCTCGTCGAGGGGCAGCAGGGCGCTGAAGCATTTCTCCAGCGGCAGGCCGATTACGCTCCGGTACTGCGCTTCGCTGAGCTGAGGCTGGCCCATAGCCTTGAATGTCGCAGCCATAGTAGCCAGAATTATGCCCGTGGTGTCGCCCAGGGTCCCGTCGAAGTCGAAGATCGCCAGGGATGTCGTCATACTATCTTGTAATAGTCAGCTTT
>JAGCFF010000008.1 GCA_017650285.1 Bacteroidales bacterium | reverse complement strand
GGAATCGTCCCTGTGGGCCAGGGGATACTTTGCTATACGGTCTTCAGGAAGATCGTACCAGTAGTCATCGATTCTGATTGCCGGTCTCATAGTCTTTTTTAAAGGGATGACAAAGTTAGTCAAAAAAGAGCTATCTCAAACAAATTGTAGCCCAACGGGAGAGTCAGCAACCGTTTAAAAAAGTAAACCACAGAAGAGGCACTAATCTTACTTTTGTAACACACCACACCTCAAATCGCGTGTTTACAAAAGTTATTAACAATAATTATACAGAGTTATCCACAGGGGTTATAATAAAAAATTATAGTTAATCTTCCGATATAGATATAACACTTAAACCCAGTATTTTACTTGGCATTAATTAGATTATTGAAATAGCTATGTTTTGCCCGTTTGGGCCAAAAATCGGCCACTTTAGCAGTAAAGCTAACAATAACACATTCAAACCCAATATTTTAGAACAATTACATAAATATGCGCTTTAATACTAACATTTATGTAATCGCCTATTTGCCGCAATACGACGCCTTGAACCTCGTTTACAAAATTCCAATTGACTTTTGTAAACCAAAAATTCATTTGTTTATCACTTAAAATTGTTTTACATTTGTAATACTTAAGAATTTACAAAATGGAACAGCGATTACAGCTCTTTTTGCAGATGGAGCAGCTCACCCAGAGTCAGTTTGCAGACAAGCTGGGAATACAGCGCTCGGGTGTCACCCATCTCCTCTCCGGTCGCAACAAGCCAAGTTTCGACTTCATCACCAGGATGCTGCAGACCTTCCCCTCCCTTAATGCCGACTGGCTTATTCTGGGAAAGGGAAAACCGTACAAGGATTCCTCTGCAGGCACGGCTGAATTGCCTCCCGCAGAAGCCGGACCAGCTGCCGAAGAAGCCGATCTCTTCACGGCTCCTACCCAGTCCCAGACTCCCGAACCCACTGGAATCTTTGATTTCGGTAATGAACCTCAATCGTTTGACAATGAACCGAGAGAGCAAAAGCCTTCGCAATCCAATCACACTAAATCCATTAAATCAGTCTTGATTTTGTACGAGGACGGAACATACGAAAAGAGATAATTGATTATTTTTGTCTCGTATGTACAAGCTGATCCGCCCCATCCTCTTCCTCATCCAGCCCGAGAAGATCCACCGGATGACGATGAACCTGCTGAAATTCTGCAGGTGCATACCTATGTGCCGTACCATCATACGATGGATGTATTCCTACAGCGACAAGGGGCTTGAGCGCGAATTGTTCGGCGTTACATTCAAGAATCCCGTAGGTCTGGCTGCCGGTTTCGACAAGAACGGCGAGATGTACAACGACCTGGCCAATTTCGGCTTCTCCTTCATTGAGATAGGCTCCCTGACCCCCAGGCCCCAGGACGGCAACCCCCAGCCCCGCAGCTTCAGGCTGCCCAAGGACAAGGCCCTGATCAACCGTATGGGCATCAACAACAACGGTGCGCGCTACGCGGCCAACTGCCTGGTGAAGGACAAGCCGGCCAGGTGCAGGATAGCCGCCAGCATTACCAAGAACGCCGATACTCCCAACGAAAACGCATACAAGGACTATGAGAAATCCTTCGCGATACTGTATGATTTCGTGGATTTCTTCGTCCTGAACGTGTCCTGCCCCAATGTCAAGAACCTCACCGAGCTCCAGGACATACCTACGCTGGCCAAGATATTCGACCATATCAACACCATACGCCGCCTTAACGACGACAACAGGCCGGTCCTGCTGAAGGTTTCACCCGACATTCCCATCGAGCAGCTGGACGAGATACTGGATCTTGTCCTTATTAACGGAATAGAAGGCGTTGTAGCCACGAACACCACCCGGTCGAGGGAGAACCTCGTCTCGAGCCCGAAAGTCGTAGAATCGATAGGAAACGGCGGTTTGAGCGGTGCTCCGCTTTTCGACAGGTCGAAGGCTTTCGTCCAGCATATCCACGAATACACCAAAGGCATACTGCCCATCATAGCTTGCGGTGGTATAATGACACCGAAACAAGCGCTTGAGATGTTGGATGCAGGAGCTTCACTAATAGAGATATATACAGGCTTCGTATACAACGGACCCGCATATGTCAAACGAATAAACAGATACCTTGCAAAGGCTTACGCCAAGAGGAAACAATGACAACCGCTTCTATATGCACTATCGGCGATGAGATACTCATCGGCCAGATCGTAGACACAAACTCTTCAAAGATCAGTCAGGCACTCAACCGCATCGGAGTCAAGGTCCGCTATATGCTGTCCATCGGCGACGACCGGGAAGAGATTATTACAAAACTAGATAAATGCCTGCAGCAGACCGATATAGTGATAGTTACCGGAGGTCTTGGTCCAACTAAGGACGACATCACCAAGGAGGCCCTTGCAAGCCTTAGCGGAGCTACCGGATACAAGGAATCGCCGGAGCAGCTGGCCATCGTCAAGAGGATCCTTGGGGCCAGGCACATAGAACTGCTGGACATCAATATGGCCCAGGCGCAGGTTCCGGACAGCTGCGAGGTCATCCCCAACCAGCTCGGCACCGCCCCCTGCATGAAATTCGCTTTCGACGAGGGCAGATACGGCCACAGCGCCGTCCTTTATTCGCTTCCGGGCGTCCCTTATGAGGCCGAAGGCCTGCTCGAAGACATTCTCAAAGATATAAAGAAGCACTTTACATTAGAGAGGATAATCCACAAGAACATAATTACTTTCGGAGTCCCCGAATCAGTCCTCTCCAAACAGATAGAGGCCTGGGAGGACGCCCTGCCCGAATGGCTCCACCTTGCCTACCTGCCCAATGCGACCATAGGCATAAGGCTCCGCCTGTCCTGCTACGGCGCCGATGACGAATCCCGCGTCGCCAGGATGGACGAAGAGATCGAAAAGCTCAAGGAGATCCTCGGAACTACGGTTTACGGCACCGGTGACGACACCCTGCAATCCATTTTGCCCCGCCTTCTGAAGTGTCCGCCCGAAGCCGCCTACCAGGAGACCATTTCAGTGGCCGAATCCTGCACCGGAGGGCACCTTTCCGAGCTGATTACTTCCACTCCGGGCTGCTCAAGGTATTATAACGGCTCTGTTACATCATATTCTAATGACGTAAAAATCAATGTATTAGGCGTCAATCCGGAAATTATTTCCAATTTTGGAGCCGTAAGCCGCGAATGCGCCGAAGCAATGGCCCGCGGCGTCGCGAACCTTATGGACAGCGACTATTCCATCGCCACCACAGGCATTGCCGGCCCTGATGGCGGAAGCGCAGAAAAGCCCGTCGGAACCTGCTGGATAGCAGCGTCCCACAGAGACAGATCTACAGGAGAGATTGAAGTGGTTTCGAAAAAAGTGCTTTCGATGTCCGCATCAAGGGATGTGAACATAAAACGTTTCGCCGCAAATGCCCTTGACCTGCTCAGGCGATTCACAGAGCAGCAGCTTTTCTAAGCACTCCCCTAATTATTCTCGAGCCATACCCTGGCGTTGATGAACATATCGACCCAGGGCGTTGCCTCGTCGTGGCGCCTCTCCTCGGGATACCAGGCCCAGTTGTAAGGACGCAGCCCCCTTTCAGGGTGAGGCATCACGGCCAGATGGCGTCCGTCCTTGCTGCAGACTCCGGCGATGGCATATGCCGAACCGTTGGGATTGGCCGGATAAGCGTCATAGCTGTAGCGGAGGGCAACCGAGAACTCCTGGTCCTCAAGCTTCCTGCCGGCGGGCAGAGAGAAGCGGCCCTCCCCGTGAGAAACCCAGATTCCGAGCGACGATCCCTGGAGGGACTTGAGCATTATAGAAGGTGACTGAGGGATCTCCACACCCACGAACGCACACTCGTGCTTCCTTGAAACATTATGTTTCATCTTAGGCGAAGCCTCTCTATGCTCGGGAGTTACAAGCCCCAATTCAGCCATTAGTTGACATCCGTTGCATACGCCGAGACTCATCGTGTCCTTCCTTGCATAGAAGCGCTCGAGAGTCTTGCGCGCCTTCTCGTTGTACTGCAGCGCCCCTGCCCAACCCTTGGCAGATCCGAGCACGTCGGCATTCGAGAATCCGCCCACGAAAACTATCATCCTAACATCCTCAAGCGTCTCCCTGCCAGTGGTGAGGTCGGTAGTATGGACATCCTTCACCTTGAAGCCTGCCATATAGAGGGCCCAGGCCATCTCACGGTCGCTGTTCGAGCCTTTTTCGCGGATGATCGCCGCCACCGGCTTGCCGGCCTCATCTCCTCCGAAGAGACCTTCGCGCCAGAGCTCGCGTTTCGGGAAGCTGAAGCGCAGCGGCTGGCTGCCATAATTATAGAAGCGCTCCTCGGCCATTCCGCCGGAAGTCTGCCTCTTGTCGAAGAGGTACGAAGTCCTGAACCACTCTTTTCTCATCTCATCAACATTCAGAGTCAAAGAGCCTTCGGCATATTTAATTGTAGCATTTCTTCCGGTGCAGGTGGTGCCTATTGCATACCAGGTGACACCCGCTTTGTCGAGTATCGCCTTCACTGCGGCAGCATCTGCCACCTGCAGCACGACGGCAGGAGTCTCGCTGAAGAGGATGTTCGAATCGAAGTTGCTCAGATCCACATCCACTCCGCCGGACACATTCGGGAAGCAGCTTTCGAGAAGGGCGGTCACCAGTCCGCCTGCCGAAACGTCGTGGCCGGCAAGCAGCAGTTCGCGGTCGACAAGCTCCTGAACTGCATTGAAACACTTCTTGAAGTAAGAGGCTTCAACATCCGGACACTCAGAGCCTACCGCAGAGAAAATCTGTGCGAAAGCAGAACCTCCGAGAGGGTATTTCGCATCCTTGGCGAAGGGCACGTAGAGCAAATCGGAGCGCCCTGCCGCGAAGTTCGCGTGGACGGTCTTGGTTATGTCCTTCACCCTGCCGACGGTAGATATTATCATACTGCCGGGCGCAAGGACCTTGGTGCCGTCCTTGTATTTCTGTGTCATCGACATAGAATCCTTGCCGGTGGGAATGTTCACCCCGAGGGCACAGGCGAAATCGCTGGCACCCTGGACAGCGCTGTAGAGACGGCTGTCCTCACCGGGGTTTCTGGTGGGCCACATCCAGTTGGCGCTCAGGCTGACAGCCTCGAGCCCGCCTTCGATATCGGCCCATACAAGATTGGTCAGGGCCTCGGCGATGGTCAGTCTCTCACCTGCCGCCGGATCGATCAGGGCAGCAACGCAGGCGTGACCAATGGAGGTCGCGATACCCTCGTTGCTGTCATAGCCGATGGCAGTCACGGCGACGTCGTTCAGAGGCAGCTGGATCTCTCCGCAGGTCTGCTGGCAGGCGATCAGTCCGGTGACGCAGCGGTCCACCTTGTTGGTCAACCAGTCCTTGCAGGCCACTTGTTCGAGAGAAAGCAATTGCTTTATTCTAAGATAGATATCCTCTTTTGTCAAAAGTTTTACATCAGGTACGTCGGCGAAGCTTCTCTTCAGCGTCACATCCTCCATCACGGTCTTGGGGGTCGAGCCGAGCATATCGCTTATCGCGAGATCCATCGGCACCGCGCCGGTCTTGCTGTCCCTCAGCGTGAAGTTGTGCTTGCCGGTCGTCTCGCCTATTTCATAGAAGGGAGCCCTCTCGCGCTCGGCGATGGCCTTGATCTCGGCGACATCGGCCTTGTTCACCACCATACCCATACGCTCCTGGCTCTCGTTGCCGATGATTTCCTTATAAGATAGGGTCTTGTCACCTATCGGCAGCTTGGCGATGTCCATAGTGCCGCCGGTGGACTCCACAAGCTCGGACAGGCAGTTAAGGTGGCCGCCCGCGCCGTGGTCGTGAACCGATATGATGGAGTTGCGGCCGCTCTCGGCAACCGCCCTGATGGCATTGTAGACCCTTTTCTGCATCTCGGGGTTCGACCTCTGCACCGCATTGAGCTCGATGGCATCGGCATACTCGCCGGTGGCAACCGAAGACACGGCGCCGCCGCCCATTCCGATGCGGTAGTTGTCACCGCCCATCAGCAAAACAGCATCCCCGGCCTCGGGCTCATCCTTGAGGCAGTCGCGCTTCTTGGCGTATCCTATACCTCCGGCCTGCATAATGACCTTGTCGTAGCCGTAGGTGCCGTTCTTGTCGTCAGAATATTCAAAAGTGCTCAGCGAGCCGCAGATAATCGGCTGGCCGAACTTGTTGCCGAAGTCCGAAGCGCCGTTGGAAGCCTTGATGAGGATCTGCTGGGGCGTCTGGTACAGCCAGCTGCGGGGCGCCTTCTCCCACGGACGGGGATTCTCCTCGAAACGGGGATACGGCGTCATATAGACTGCGGTACCGGCAATGGGGAAAGAACCCTTGCCACCCGCCATACGGTCGCGGATCTCACCGCCGGTTCCCGTAGCGGCGCCGTTGAAAGGCTCCACCGTGGTCGGGAAGTTATGGGTCTCGGCCTTGAGCGAGATCACCGTCTGCTCCTCATCCCTCTCGAAGAACGAAGGCTTGCTGCCTGACTGCGGATGGAAGAGATCGAGAGTCGGGCCTTCTATGAAGGCGCAATTGTCTTTATAGGCCGAAACGACTATGCCCGGATGTTCCTGAGTTGTCTTCTTGATAAGCTTGAAGAGAGAGAGCTCTTTTGCCTGACCGTCAATGATAAAGGTACCATTGAAAATCTTATGACGGCAGTGCTCCGAATTGACCTGGGAGAAGCCGAAGACCTCCGAATCGGTCAGCGGCCTGCCGAGCTTGGCGCTCAGGTTCTGGAGGTATTCGATCTCATCCTTGGAGAGGGCGAGACCTTCCTGCAGGTTGTATTTCTCGAAATCGGTGATGTAGACTATATCCTCCGGCTTGCGGTTGACCGTGAAGACATCCTGGTCCAGACCCTTGTACATCCTCTGGAGCATCTTGTCGAAAGGACTGGATTCAGACTCCGCACGGAAGAATTCCTCAATCCTCTCAATCGCCTCAATATTCATATTTTGCGTTATCTCAACTGCAGTAGTGCTCCAAGGAGTTATCATCTCCCTTCTCGGGCCGATGAAGAGGCCTCCCACCTTGTCCGCACCGATCTGGCGGGCGTCGGAAAAGAGCCACTCGAGGGCTTTCACATCATCTTGGTTAAGGGCTTTGCCGCAGCTGACTGCGATAACTGAGTTCTGGGTTGTTTCGAAGAACAGGATATTCCGGTTTTGACTCATTGCAATGATTTTGATTCAGCAAATTTAGGCATTATCAGAAAGCAATGACAGGAATTATTGCCATATTTGCGGACATACTTATCAACAAAATGACCTACGAAGAGCAAATAGAGAGGTTATATAACCGGTTCCCGTCATACCAGGTCGTGGGCAACCGCGCCTACAAGCCGGGCATCGAGACCATCCGGGAGTTCGACGAAGCGCTCGGCAGGCCCCACACGCACTACAGGACCATCCACGTAGCCGGCACCAACGGCAAAGGATCGGTATGCCACCTGCTGGCCTCCGCCCTCGCCCATACCGGACTCAAGGTCGGCCTCTATTCGTCGCCGCACCTCGTCGATTTCCGCGAAAGGATGAAGGTTGTGACTTCGGAAGGCTTCAGAATGATTTCAAAGAATGAAGTGTCCGCATTCCTGACCGAATGGGACCAGTTCTTCGAGAGACACGACCCTTCGTTCTTCGAGATAACCACGGCGATGGCATTCGACTTCTTCGCAAGGGAGGCTGTCGACATAGCAGTAATAGAAACCGGCCTGGGCGGAAGGCTCGATTCGACCAACATTATCCTGCCGGTCCTCAGCATAATCACCAACATCGGCCTCGAACACTGCACCTATCTCGGCCACACCCTCGAGGAGATCGCCTTCGAGAAAGGCGGCATCATCAAGCCCTCGGTTCCGGTAGTGATCGGCAGTGCCGACAGCCATACCAAACCCGTCTTCGACAGGCTCGCGGAAGAGAGAAAATCCCCCATCTTCTATGCCGCCGACTACGACATATCAAGCGCAAGCATCAGTGCAGATGACCTCGATTTAAAAGGTGACTATCAGCAGGAAAACCTGCGCACAGTTCTCTGCGCTCTGAACCGGCTAGGACTCCTTACGCAACCGGCTGTCGAAGGGCTCAAAACCGCCGCCAGGACCACCGGACTGAGGGGCAGATGGGAAAGCATCCCTCTCGGCGAAGGCCGCCCCAGGCTGATCTGCGACATCGGGCACAATCCGCACGGCCTGCGATGGGTGTTCTCCCAACTGAAGGAGGAAAACGCGCAGCGGGTGTTCGTCATTTTCGGTATGGTGGCCGACAAAGACCTCGAATCGGTCGCCTCCTATATGCCAACACCCGGAAAACATTTCCGTTACCTATTCACGCAAGCCTCTACTAATCGGGCGATTAGCGCCCGCGAACTGGCCGACAGGCTGAGACCTTTCGGCATCAGGGGAAG
>JAGCFF010000098.1 GCA_017650285.1 Bacteroidales bacterium | reverse complement strand
TCAGCACGAAGCGGAGCAGAGTGGTCATCAGGCTTTCCATTCCTACCGAATCGAGGCATATGTAGACTATGAAATATACCGCGAGGGTCACGAGGATGAAGTTGACGTGCCTCAGCACTCCGGCTTCCTGGATCGTGGGGATTACGGCTCTTTCGAGGTTGTCCTTGCTGAAGCAGGCTGCATAGAGCGGCTTGCGAGTGGCGGCGAGGGCTACCGATGCTGCTGCATTCAGGCCCATTATGCCGTCGCAGAGGATATCCACGACCAGTCCGCAGACAAAAGCGATGATCATCGACACCCCGGTGTCCTGGTTGAGCGGGAGGTAGATCACCAGCAGCGGCAGGCAGCACAGGTAGATGTACGGCCCGACGTTCACATAGCCCGAGAGGACTACCTGTATCACGAGCAGGATGACGTAGAACAATATGCGGCCCCAGCTATCTTTCATCTCCGCCCTCCTCTTCAAGCGCTTCTATCTCTTCCCGGTCGTTGTTGGCTACGACATACACGTGGCGCAGCGAGGTGAAGTCCTGGAAAAGGTCTATTTCCATATTGAGGTAAAGGCCGCTCACCGGCTTGATCTTGCTGATGACGCCCACCGGAATATCCGGAGGGAAGATGCTGGAGTGTCCGCTGGTGGCCACGGAGTCCCCGATCGCGGCTCCGCAGTAGAGCGAGATCTCGGACAGCATAGCCTTGTGGGGGTTGACGCCTTCCCAGCGCAGCAGGCCGAAATGGTCGCTCTTTACCAGGCGGGCGCTTATGGACTGCTCCGTGTTAAGGAACGAGACCACATAGGAGTAGTTCTCGCTCACAGCGTCGATGATTCCCACGACACCGTTGGGGGTGATGACTCCCATACCCTCGGTGATGCCGGCACGCGAACCCTTGTCGATCAGCAGGTAGTTGTGCTGCTTGCGGCTGGTGCTCTTGACTATGTCGGCCGAGGTGTAGGAGTAAAGCCCGGGAAGGAAGTCGACCGTAGAATCCGGTGCGACCTCATTGGCCTCGCGGGCCTCGTAAAGGCTGAGCCTGCGCTTCAGGTCCTCGTTCTCCTGCACAAGCGCGAGGTTGTCCTTCTTGAGGGAGAAATAATACCTGATGTCGCTGGTCTTCTGCCAGAGGGAGGCCTGGGCTTCCCTGATGCCGCCCAATATCCTGTAGCGCTGCACGACGCTGTTGTTGGCAATCATCACGAGGCACAGTGCCTCCAGTGCAATGAATACCAACACATTCACTACATTACGGACAAGGGCGGGGCGACCTGTCATCTAAACAGGAATTTATATGTTGCTGTGTTCTTGAGTGCCTGGCAGGTGCCGCGGGCAACCGCGCGGAGCGGGTCCTCTGACACGTGGAAGGGGATATTGATCTTCTTGGCAAGCCTCTGGTCCAAGCCTTTGAGAAGGGCGCCGCCTCCGGTGAGGAAGATTCCCTTGTGGACGATGTCGGCATACAACTCGGGCGGAGTCTTCTCCAGCACGGTAAGGATGGCTGTCTCGAGCCTTACGAGAGATTTGTCAAGGCAGTGTGCGATCTCCTGAGAGGTGACTTCGGCCTCCACGGGGTGGGCGGTCATCAGGTTAGGTCCGCTTACGATGTACGGGTCCGGAGTCTCGTCGAGCTCGGCGATGGCTGCACCGATCTTGATCTTGATGTCCTCGGCTGTGATCTCGCCGACCTTGATGTTGTGCTGCTGCCTCATATACTGCTGGATGTCGCTCGTGAAGACGTCGCCTGCGGTGCGGATGCTCTCGCTGGCAACGATACCTCCGAGGGAGATCACGGCAACTTCGGTGGTACCGCCTCCGATGTCGACAACCATATTGCCTGAAGGTGCGGTGACGTCAAGTCCGATACCCAGAGCTGCGGCCATAGGCTCGAACATCATATATACGTCGCGGCCACCGGCGTGCTCGCAGGAGTCGCGGACGGCACGGATCTCAACCTCAGTACTTCCCTTGGGGATGCTGACGACGATCTTGAGGTTCGGAGCGAAGAGAGTGCGCTTGCGGTTGATCATCTTGATGAATTCCCTGAGCATCAACTCTGCGGCTTCGAAGTCGGCGATCACGCCATCCTTGAGGGGCCTGACGGTGCGGATAGTCGGGTTTGTACGTTCGTGCATCAGCTTGGCCTGGGTTCCCACTGCGATAGGTTTGTTGGTGGGGATGTCGATAGCCACGATAGAGGGCTCGTCGATCACCTTCTTGTCGTTCATGAAGATGACGAGGTTGGCAGTGCCAAGGTCGATAGCAAGTTCTTGGGTTAGAAACGAGAATGCCATATTGTAGTTTTATTTGTTTTCTAGTGTTTGAAATGTCTGAATCCGGTGATGACCATAGCCAGGCCGTGTTTGTCGCAGTAGTCTACACTTTCCTGATCCCTTATGCTGCCGCCCGGATGGATGACTGCGGTGATTCCTGCCTGGTCTGCGATCTCGACGCAGTCAGGGAAAGGGAAGAAGGCGTCAGATGCCATAACGGCGCCTTTCAGGTCGAAGCCGAAGCTGAGTGCCTTGGCGATGGCCTGCTTGAGCGCGTCAACCCTTGAAGTCTGGCCGACGCCGCTGGCAAGCAGCATACCGTCTTTCGCAAGCACGATAGAATTGGACTTAGAATGCTTGACGAGCTTGTTCGCGAACAGCAGGTCAGCGATCTGCGCATCCGTGGGAACAACTTTGGTGACGGGCTTGAGGTCGTCGGGAGTTTCGACTTTGGTGTCCCTTTCCTGCACGAGGGCTCCGCCCAGCATAGAGCGGAACTTGACGGCCGAAGGAACGGTGCCGCGGGTGACGAGGATGATGCGGTTCTTCTTCTGCTCGAGAGTCTCGAGAGCTTCGGGAGAATAGTCGGGAGCGATGATGACCTCGAAGAAGATCTTGTTGATCTCTTCTGCCACCGACTCGTCGACAGGAACGTTGGAGATGATGATGCCTCCGAAAGCTGAAACGGGGTCTCCGGCAAGGGCGTCTCTCCAGGCCTCTGCTACGGTGGGCCTTGAGGCACAGCCGCATGCGTTGTTATGCTTGATGATGGCCACGGTGGGCTCCTTGAAGTCGGAAATCAGTTCGATGGCGGCTTCGATGTCAAGCATATTGTTGTAGGAAATCTCCTTGCCGTGCAGCTGCTGGGGCAGAGTGGCGGGGTCGCCGTAGAATGCCGCATTCTGGTGAGGGTTCTCTCCGTAGCGGAGATGGGTGGACGAAGTGTAGCTGCGTGCGAACATATCCACTTCTCCGTCGGAGTTGAGGTAGTTGAAGATGGCCGTGTCATAGGAACTGCTCACCGAGAACGCATATTTCGCGAATGAGAGCCTGTCCTCGACGCTTGTGCAGCCGTTCTTCTCGCGGAGCACGTCGGCCAGCTTGCCGTAGCAGTCCTTGCAGGGCACGATGACCACGTCCTTATAGTTCTTGGCAGCAGCCCTGATGAGGCTGATGCCGCCGATGTCTATCTTCTCGATTATTTCCTGATGGGAAGCGCCCTTGGCGACATATTCCTCGAAAGGATAGAGGTCGACGATCACGAGGTCGAGCGCCGGGATTTCATATTGCTGCATCTGCTCCAGGTCGGACGGATTGTCGCGCCTTGCCAGGATGCCTCCGAAAATCTTGGGGTGGAGGGTCTTGACCCTTCCGCCGAGGATAGAGGGGTATCCCGTGACATCTTCGACCTTTGTCACCTTGTAGCCTTTCTGGGCCAGGAAATCATAGGTTCCTCCGGTTGAATAGAGGGCGACTCCGTTGTTTGCAAGGAGGTCGGCGATCTCTTCGATACCGTCCTTGTAGTACACCGAAATGAGTGCAGAAGTTATCTTTTTCAGTTCTGAATCCATAGCTAATTCTTAATCGTACAAAAGT
>JAGCFF010000097.1 GCA_017650285.1 Bacteroidales bacterium | reverse complement strand
GCCGTGAAGGGGACCAGCGACACGGTAAAGGAATTCAACTTCAAGAAGGGTATAGCAGTGGCGTTGCTGGCCGGCTTTATGAGCGCCTGCTTCTCAATAGGCCTCGGTTTCGGCGAGAGCCTCTGCTGGCCCCAGACGAAGGAGATATTCAGGACCCTGCCTGCGACCTTTATGGTAACCCTCGGAGGCGCCCTGACCAATCTCGTCTACTGCTTCCGCCAGAACTCGAAAAACCATACGTGGAGCGACTATCGCCAGAAATCGCTTTGGGGCAACAACCTGCTCTTCTGCGCGCTGGCCGGACTGCTGTGGTACAGCCAGTTCTTCGGGCTCAGCCTCGGCAAGGGCTTCCTGGCTGGCGCTCCGGTCCTGCTCACCTTCTCTTGGTGCATACTGATGGCCCTGAACGTCACCTTCAGCAACGTGTGGGGCATAATCCTCAAGGAATGGAAGGGCTGCAGCCGCAAGACCATAGTCGTGCTGGTAATAGGCCTGGCGATACTTGTATTCTCGTCATTCCTCCCGCAACTGATCGGATAACGCTATGAAATCTATACTTGACACGCGCCCCGCGCTGGCAGCGGAAATAATGAAGGTCGCAGAAGTGGCCGGTTTCCTCTGGGAAAAAGGCTGGGCCGAACGCAACGGCGGCAACATCACCGTCAATGTGACGAACGAAGTGGGCTGCGGCTGCAGCCTTCCCGACAAGGCCCTTGCCGGTCCCTTTGCCATAGGGGAGACCCTGCCCAACCTCAAGGACTGCTGGTTCTTCTGCAAGGGCACCAACCGGCGGATGCGCGACCTGGCCCGCGACCCTATGGCGAACGGTTCAGTGATAAAGATAACGGAAGACTGTGCGCACTACTACATAGTGGCCGACGCAGTGGTTCCTCCGACTTCGGAGCTGCCGTCGCACCTTGCGGTGCACAACTGGCTCATCGGCAAAGGCTCGTCATACAAGGCCTGCCTGCATACCCATCCGACACAGCTGGTCGCGCTGAGCCATAATCAGGCTTTCCTGCAGAAAGACGTCCTGACAAAGCTCCTGTGGAGTATGATTCCGGAGACCAGGGCATTCTGCCCGCGTGGGCTGGGAATAGTGCCGTATATGCTGCCTGGCTCGAACTCTCTGGCATCCGCGACAATCGCGGCCCTGGAAGAAGACTACGACGTGGTCCTGTGGGAGAAGCACGGTGTCTTCGCCGTCGGCGAGGACGTCATCGAAGCCTTCGATATGGTGGACACGCTCAACAAAAGCGCGCTCATCTACCGTGATGCGCGCGCTATGGGTTTTGTTCCGGACGGTATGAGCGAGGCTCAGATGGCCGACCTGGCCCGGGCCTTCAATCTTCCGAAATAATCATCATTCGTAAAGCCAGCCGGCGATTATGCCCTTGATCTCTTCCTGAGTGGCATCGGGGAAGGTGCGTATGCGTGCCCTGTGGCTTCCGGCCGGGTCGATGTAGATGTGTACGTTCGGGCCTACAGGCTCGAATGCCCTCACTGCCGCCCAGGGGTCGAACTCTCCGTAGATGAAGAGCATACGCGAGTCGGTGGTCTTGAGGAATTTCTTCATCTTGCGGCTGAGGGTCTTGTCGAAACGCAGGTTGCGTGCGTCCTCGGGCACGAAGATGCGCTCGAGGTAGCCTTTGGCCGACTTGATGGTGAGCAGTTTCTTGAAAGGCTTCACGTCGTAGCCGTAGTAACCCAGCTCGTGGGCTGCCATAACGAAGAACGGCGTGGTGTCAGACTCCTTCTCCCAGTAGTCCGGGCCGCTGACCTGCACCATATAGTCGAATATCTCCTTGTCCGATGCATCGCTGGCCGGAATGGTCTCCACAGGAGTCCCCCACTGCCAGAATGCGAAGGAGAATTCGAGCGCCATCATATCGTAGACCTCGTTGAGGGGTATCCTGTATTCATAGCCCTTGGCTTTCACGAGCGAGTCGAGCATAGGGGTGAGGGCCTCGCGGCGCTCCAGGAATTCGGTCTGGAAATCGCGGATGGCCTTGCGGTCCGACATGCTGCCGGCGAACTCGGCGATGAAGGGCTCGTGGCGGCCGTCCTCGCGGCTGCGGCAGAAAGGTCCCACGTAGGGCACGGTGATGTCCACGTCATCGGGGAAGAAAGCCCGGAATATGGCGGAATTCTGTCCGCCCTTGCTGATGCCGGTGCCGATCCATTTCCTGGGGAAGACGGTCTTGAGCTCGGTGATCACGCGGTGGTAGTCGTTGGCCGCGTTCTCGGCGGTAAGGTATTCCCAGCCTGCATCGGGCTTCGACTCGAGGAAGTACCGGTGCTCCACAACGACGTTGTTGAGGTTGAAGAGGACTGCGAGTTCATCTTTGTAGGTGGCCCTGGCTGCATAGGCTGCGCCATATCCTTCGGCCACGAAAACGCTTGACGAATCCCTGTCGGTGCATCCTACGAAAACTCTCTGCAGGAAGGTTCCCTTGGAAGGATCCTTGTGGCTGACAGGCTGTTCGAACCATAGGAGGTACTTTTCGGGGAAGGCCTGGCCGCCGTCGATCTTCTCGACTTTGCGTACTGAGGGGAGTGCTTCAAAAAGAGCCTTGTAATCCTGGGCGGCGACCGTCTGCGGAAAGAGCAGCGCGAAAGCGGCGATCACCGCGATAAATCTACGTATTGTCATTGTGGTATGTTATTTGTCTTGATAGGCAAAACTACTGTTTTTAATCGTAACAATCACATATTTTTCTTAACTTTGCTAGTTGGTGAACCATAACTGTTCGAAAAACATTAACTAACAACCAAATAAAAAAGAAATGAAAAAAGTTATCATCTCACTCATGTGCGCAATTACTGTACTCTCAGGTTGCGGAAACATGTCAAATCTTTCTAAAGGCTCTCTGCTCGGCGGTGCCGGCGGAGCTGCAGTTGGAGCAGGTGTAGGTGCTCTTATCGGTGAAGGTAAAGGTGCTGCTATCGGTGCCGCTATCGGTTCAGTGGTAGGTGCAGGTGCAGGTGCTATCATCGGCAACAAGATGGACAAGAAAGCTGAAGAGCTCGCAGCCATCGAAGGTGCCAGCATTGACACTCTTTCTGACTCTAACAACCTCAAGGCTATCAAGGTTACCTTCGACAGCGGAATCCTTTTCCCTCTCAACGGTACTGCTCTTAGCGATGCCTCAAAGGATGCTCTGAAGAAATTCGCGACCACTATGGCCGATATGCCCGAGACTGACCTCACTATCCAGGGTCATACCGACAACACCGGTAGAAGGGAAGTCAACGACAGGATCTCTCTCCAGAGGGCTCAGTCAGTAAGGGATTATCTCAAGAGCTGCGGTATGAACGATGACCGCTTTACTGTAGAAGGTCTGGCTTATGACTACCCTGTAGCCACCAACGACACTGCAGAAGGCCGTGCACAGAACCGCCGCGTCGAGATCTACATCACTGCAAACGAGCAGATGATCGCTGACGCAGAGAAAGCTGCCAACTAATCAGTAACCTTTAGAACTCGACAGAAATGTTCAATACTGCATATTGCTCTGACAAATATCAGTACACGATGGGCAAATCCTATTTCGACAATGGGATGAAAGATAAGATTGCCGTCTTCAACCTGTTCTACCGTACCGCCCCGGACAACAACAACTGGGCTGTGGTATCCGGCATCGAAGAGGTTATGCAGATGATATCAGGTCTGGGCAAGATGGACGAACGTTTCTTCGAGAATTTACTTCCCGGCGACGATTGCGCGGAATATCGCAAGCTGCTCGCCTCAATGAAATTCACAGGCAACGTATATGCGATGAGGGAAGGCGAGATAGCCTTCCCTCGCGAGCCTGTGATTACAGTCGAGGCTCCGATCATCGAGGCCCAGGTGCTGGAGACGCCGATGCTCTGCATAATGAACCACCAGATGGCGGTCGCAACCAAGGCATCGCGTGTCACCCGCAGCACCAGCAAGCCGGTGAGCGAGTTCGGCTCCCGCAGGGCTCACGGCCCCTGGGCCGCAGTATACGGCGGAAAGGCTGCCATCATCGGCGGCTGTGCAAACAGCTCCAATATCCTGTCTGCCGATATCTTCGGATTCCAGTCAAGCGGAACTATGGCTCACAGCTACGTGACTTCGTTCGGAGTTTCGGTAGAAAGTGAGTTCAATGCTTTCGATGTGTACATCAAGACACATCGCGGTGAGGGGCTCATCCTCCTCATCGATACTTTCGATACCCTCAAATGCGGCCTTCAGAATGCCATCCGTGCATTCAAGGCCAACGGTATCGACGATTCGTACCCTCAGGGCTACGGCATCCGTCTCGACAGCGGCGACCTGGCATATCTGTCCCAGGAATGCCGCAAGACTCTCGACGAGGCCGGCCTTCTGAAATGCAAGGTCTTCGCGACCAACTCCCTGGATGAATACCTCATCCCGGAACTGGAACGCCAGGGCGCAGCCATCGACTCTTACGGAGTGGGTGACGCCATCGCCACCAGCAAGCACAACCCCTGCTTCGGCAATGTCTACAAGCTTGTCCAGATCGACGGACAGCCCGTGCTCAAACGCTCTGAAGACATAGTCAAGCTGATCAATCCCGGTTTCCAGATCACATACAGAATCATACAGGGCGGCGCCTTCAAGGCAGACGTGACTTGTCTGCGGGGCGGTCCCTTCGAAAAGAAGCTTCTCGCAGGAGAAGAGATTACGATCCGTGCCGAGTTCGACGATACCAGGCACACCACCTACAAGGCTGGCAGCTACGAAGCCAAGCCCTTGCAGGTCCAGATTATCAAGGACGGTGTGGCTTCGGCTGATACCAGAAGCCTCCTGGAGCGCAGGCAGTATTATCTCGACAATCTGTCCGCTCTGAATCCCACCCAGAAAAGGCTCATCAATCCCCACTACTACAAGGTGGACATCTCCGATGACCTTTACGACCTGAAGATGAATATTATTAACACCATAATAAAAGAGATAGATGATTTCTGCCATAGCCAAGACTGATTTGACTGCCATAGTCGTCATTGACATGCTCTATGATTTCATAGACGGTACGATCTCGTGCGAAGGAGCCGAACTGGCTGCACGCAGGGCAGCGGCCTTCATCGAGAACAACCCCAAGCTGAAAGCCTATTATGTGGTGGATACTCATCCATCTAACCATTGCTCATTCAAGGAGTATGGAGGCACCTGGCCTGTCAACTGCGTTGACGGAACCCGCGGAGTGAGCCTTCACGCCGCTTTCTATTCGCTGACCAACTCCGACAACCGCCCTCAGGTGGACAACATCTACCGCAAGGGTATGAGTGCCGATGACGACCGCGATTCTGCCATCGGTGCCGAAACGGCTTTCGGCAGTGAGCTTTTCAAATCTCTTCCCAAAAAAGTGCTCGTATGCGGCAATGCCACTGAATATGGCGTCAAGGCTACCTGCGAAGACCTGCTCGAGACAGGTCACGATGTCACCGTCGTAGAAGACGCCCTTGGCTATATCACCAAGGAAGACCACGACGAGGCAGTGGCAGAGTTGCAGAGTAAAGGCGTCAAGTTTTTCATTGCCGTCAAATATGATTGATGAGGGGGCTCAGGCTCATATTGGCGATACTTGCGGTTGCGCTTTTTACCGCGACTGCTCAGGCACGCCATCTCTCCTTTAACATTTTTCCGACAAGAGACAGCGTAGCGGCAGTTGCTGAAGACAGCACTGCCGGCAAACCGTCATATCCTGTAGACAGTGTCCTCCAGGCCAAGATCGATGCGATCCTGGCAAGCATCTATGCTGAGCAGAACTATCTGATGTCGGCCTCCGACACTTCGATCTACGTGCCGTGGCGCGACACGGTCGTCTATGTGCTGGACTCGTCGCTGCTGGTGAAGTTGGAGGCTCCGGCCACTCCGGCCGCTCCGGCTCCGGCAGATTCCCTTCAGGCTCCGTTGGATTCAGTTGCGGCAGAATCGGTTCCAATCCCTTCCGGAGACAGCGTAGTGACCTTCACCGAGGAGGAGATACGCAGGGCTATGGTTATGGATACCCTGGCCACAAAGCTGCTCAGGGATTCCCTGGACAGGCTGTACAATGCCTTCTGGGAGATAGACACGGTGTCGATGCCGCTGCTCGATTCCCTGATGGCAGCCTATTCCGAAGCCCTTGGTTCCAACCTGCCCGATGCGAAGGACATCAAGAGGGCCATAAAGAAGAACAAGCAGGACTACCGGGACAGCCTGGTCAAGAACACACCCCGCATCCTGGAGACTTTCGTGGTCACGGACTCGCTGTACTACCAGTATATGCTGAAGTGGACCCACAGCCAGTATACCAATGACATCAAGCTGCAGGAGAGGGATACTTCATACAACGACAACTTCTACGACAATCCCGCGATGAAGGACGACGCCGACGCCATCTATCTGGGTGTGCCCGGATCGGCCCTGCTTCGGACAAACTACTTCAAGAGGGAGACCATAAAGGAGGCATCGTTCTTCGATCCGTATATGGCGTATTCATATACCCCGGAGACGCTGCCGATGTATAACACGAAGAGCCCCTTCACCCAGCTCGCATACTGGGGCAATCCCTTCAGCAGCAAGCAGAAGGAAGAGTCCAGCATCGACCTCATCTCCACCCAGAACATAACGCCGGCTCTGAACCTGACCCTTATGTACAGGCAGTTCGGCGGCACTGGCGACCTGAGCGGAGGTGAAGCCAATACCAGAACCTCCGAAATAGGCGTGGACTATCTCGGCAAGAAGTACGAGCTGAATGCGGCATATCTGGCCGAAAGGGTGAAGAACGGAGAGAACGGCGGTGTCTCGGACACTTATTGGGTGACCGATACCCTGATTGACTTCAAGGCCGTTCCCACCAACCTGCAGGACGCCGACAACCTGCTCAAGCGCAGGACGGTGTTCCTCACCCAGAGCCTGTCGATCCCTATGAACTTCTTCCGCAAGGATGCTGACGAGCTGTCCCTGGGAGAGGGTACGGCCGCTTATATCGGCCACAGCCTGGAGTTCTCCACCTATTCCAAGGTTTACTCGGATAACATCAGCACCTCTGATGCCGTCGGCCGCGATTTCTATTTCAACCAGTTCAACATCCACCAGACCGCCAGCTACGACTCGATTGCCGTGCGCAATTTCGACAACAAGGTCTTCCTGACGCTCCAGCCGTTCTCGAACGACGCGCTGCTGTCGAAGGTCACGGCAGGTGCCGGCTACCAGATGCTGAGCTACTACGGTTTCCGACCGGAATACTATGTCACCGGCAACAAGAGGGAGACATACCACAACACGTATGTCTACGGCAAGGCCCAGGGTATGCTCAAGAAATACATCGACTGGGACGCTTTCGGAAAGATATATATGTCCGGATATTATCTCGGAGATTTCGAACTGGCGGCGAACCTGGCCCTCTCGGTCTATCCGATTCCCAAGGGAATCCATCTGAAACTGCACGGCGAGACCAGCCTTCAGGAGCCCGGCTACTTCGAGCAGAACCTTTTCTTCAACCATCATCAATGGAACAACGATTTCGCCAAGACGTCCCGCACCAAGTTCGAGGCATCGCTTGAGATACCCCGTACCCAGACAAAACTGTCCGCGGGCTACGCGCTGGTCAGCAATATGGTCTACTACGACGAGACGTCCACCGTACGCCAGCACAAGGAGCCTGTCAGTGTGATCACGGGTGCGCTCGAGCAGAACCTGCGTCTGTGGGCGTTCCATTTCGACCACAAGGCGGTCTACCAGATCACTTCGAAGGCCGAAGTGCTGCCGCTGCCGCAGCTGTCGGTGAATGCCAGGTACTATGTCCAGTTCCCCATCGTGCGTGATGTGCTGGAGGTGCAGCTCGGCGCGAATGCCATTTTCTATACCAAGTATTTCATACCGAGTTACAGTCCGGATCTGGGCGTGTTCTACAACCAGCGTACGACCGAGTGGGGCAACAACCCATATATCGACCTGTTCGTGAATGCGCAGTGGAAGACGGCAAGTATCTTTGTCAAATATACGAACGCTTTCAAAGAATGGCCTGATAGAGGATTTTTCAGTGCAGCCAACTATATCCGTCCTGCGACGGCTTTCAAATTCGGCATATCGTGGCCGTTTTATGTAAGATAGATGGAGTCCTTTAAGAAAACGTTGAGGTTCGTTGTCGCGGTTCTGCTTCTGGCTGTGATCTATGTGGCAGTGCAGTCACGCCACCAGGAGCAGGAGGCGCTTGGCGTCGCCGACCGGCCGGATGATGACATCAGGTGCTGCATCGCCATCAAGAGCACCATCCAGTCACTCAGCAGCCGTGACGTGGGGTTCAGCTACGAACTGCTGAACTACTATGCCGACGACAACGAAAAGGAGATATCCTTTGCCAGGTTCCGCGACACCTCGGTGTGGGACAGCCTGTCCCGCGGGGACATAGACCTGATAGTCTTCGACTATGACGACGATTCCACCTCGGTGAAGGAGCACGCCGACGAGGTTCTCCTGACCGTGCCCCTGAGAGGCAATATCTGCGCAGCCGTCGGCCTGGATAACGCCCCCTTGCTCAATTCGTTCAATTTCTGGCTCAACTCCTTCAAGTCGAGCAGGACATATACACTGATGTCGCAGCGCTTTTTCCGCTCCTACCAGGTCGAGTCCATCGCCGGCACCAGTTCCCATTCGCTGTCTCCCTACGACGACATAATCAAGCGCTACAGCGCGTTCTCCGGGCTGGACTGGGTGCTGGTTTCAGCACTGGCCTATCAGGAGTCCAGGTACTATATGGGAACCCAGTCCGGAACGGCGCACGGACTGATGCAGATAAAGCCCACTACGGCCAACCACTACGGCGTGCACGACGTGTACGACCCCGAGCTGAACGTCAAGGCCGGAACCCTGCACCTGCAATATCTGATGCGGCTCTATCGCGACGAGGGTATGGATTCCCTCAATGTGGTCAAGTTCGCTCTTGCGGCATACAATGCCGGAGAGGGCAGGATAGAGCAGTGCCGCACCCACGCCGCAGAGGCCGGGTATAACCCCAACGACTGGGATCAGGTGGCGCTTTCCCTGTCCAGCCATCCTACGTTCGTGGGCGAACAGACCATCAATTACGTGGATGACATCCTTTACCGCTACCGTCAATACAAGGAGTTGCTCTGATGAATGTCTACCAGTTCATAGCTTCCGGAATCAAGAACAAGGCCGACAGTGACGGGAAGATCAGCTCGATGAGCACCCGCATCGGCCTCATTTCCGTTGCTGTGAGCATCTTTGTCATCATCGTGGCGCTCTGTGTGGTGAGGGGCTTCCGCAGCGAGATCCGCTTCAAGACTTCGGGCTATATGGGCGACCTTGCCCTCGTAGTCCCTGGCCAAACCCCTATGAACGACGCATTTCCGTTCACAGACAGCATATCCATACTCGACGGGATGCTCTCCAAGGGCTATGTGAAGCACATCCAGAGGGTGGCTTATTCCTCAGGTCTGGTCAGGGAGGGAGAAGAACTGCTCGGAAGCTATTTCAAGGGGGTGGACAGCCTCTACGATTTCAGCTTTTTCGCTTCCTGCCTCGATGCCGGGGAACTGCCCGATTACAGCAGCACCCTGCCTTCCAATGACATTCTCATATCAAGACGCATAGCTGACAAGATGGGCTACGAGGTCGGCAGCTCCGTGCCTGCCTTTTTCATCAAGGAAAAGGTGAACTTCCGTACGTTCAAGGTTTGCGGCATCTACGACGCCCAGCTCGAGGAGCTGGACAATTCGATGATAGTGGCCGATATCCGCCACTGCCAGGCAGTCAACGGCTGGGACCCCGACGAGGTGTCGACGATGGAGGTGGTCCTCGACAAGAGGGCCAATATCGACCTGTGCTACTCCGAACTGGAAGAATATGTGTTCTCCAACCTGGCGGACGACGATCCTTCGGTGTTCCTGCTCAGCGTGAAGCGCATATTCTCAAATCTCTTCGACTGGCTGAACCTGCTGGACTACAACGTCGTGACCATCCTGATACTGATGATGGCCGTGGCAGGTTTCAATATGATATCCACCCTGCTGATCATACTCTTCGAGAACATATCGTCGATCGGACTGCTCAAGGCGCTCGGAATGACTTCCGCCTCCGTGTCAAAGGTGTTCCGCAACGTGGCCCTGAACATAGTGGGCAAAGGGCTTCTCTGGGGCAACATAGCTGCCCTGGCAGTGTGCCTGCTTCAGAAGTGGACCCATCTGGTGAAGCTGGACCCGGTGAGCTACTTCGTGTCCTATGTGCCCATCGAGATTGATATCTGGCTCATTCTGCTGATAGATGCGATATCGGTAGCCGTTATAATGTTGATACTGATGCTGACTTCGGCTTTCATAGCGAGAGTCGATCCGGCCAAAACCCTCAGGATGGAATGATGAAGACCAGGGAACAAATGCTTTCTGCGCTGAAAGACGCCTACAGGCAGCGCTTCGGCTGCGCTCCTGAAACCGTTGCCAGAGTCAATGCAGGCAGCGGCAGCAACCGCAGGTATATACGTCTGAGCTCTGCAGCCGGCAGCGCTGTCGCTACTGTCGGTACGGTCAAGGCCGAAAACCGCGCTTTCCTCCATATGTCCCGTCATCTTGCCGCTCAGGGGCTGAACGTGCCGGCGATCCTCTACGCTTCCGGCGACGGGATGTGCTATCTCCAGCAGGATCTGGGAGACCTTTCGCTGGCCGGAGTGCTGGCCCGGGAACGCACTTCCGGGGGGTATTCGGCTGCGGCAAAGGCCCTGCTGGCCGATGTCGTGGGCACGCTTGCCGACATCCAGTACAAGGGCGCCCGCGGAATGGACTGGAGCGTATGCTACCCTTCGGAGAGTTTCGACCGCAGGATGGTGGAGTGGGACCTTTCGTATTTCAAATACTGCTTCCTGAAGCTCACTCGCTTCGAAATTGACGAACCGGCGCTCCAGGATGACTTCGACGCTCTTGCCGGAAGACTGCTGAGCGTGCCCTGCGACTGCTTTATGTACCGCGACTTCCAGAGCCGGAACGTAATGATATATGACGGCACGCCATACTTCATAGACTATCAGGGAGCCCGTCGCGGCCCCGCGCACTACGACCTCGTGTCTTTCCTTTGGCAGGCCAGGATGGGCTATTCCGCCGCCCTGAAGGCCCGGTTGACGGATGTCTATCTCGATGCCCTGTCAGCCTACAAGGATGTCGACAGGGAGGCCTTCCGTCAGGAACTGAAGCATTTCGCCCTGTTCCGTACATTGCAGGTCCTGGGAGCCTATGGCTACCGCGGTCTTCACGAAGGGAAAGGACATTTCCTGCAGAGCATTCCCGCCGCAATCGGGAATCTGAAGCAGCTTGCTGCAGAACTCAAGGGCGACTATCCATACATTTACAAGATGGCCCGCAGCCTTGCGGCCGACCCGGCCCTGATGAAGGTGCCTCAGCTGGAGGAAGGCGTGCTGACCGTGGAGGTGTGCAGCTTCTCGTTCAAGAAGGGGATGCCCAAGGACTTCAGCGGAAACGGCGGAGGCTACGTGTTCGATGTCCGCGGCCTGAACAATCCCGGCCGCTATGAGCAATACAGCCATTCCACCGGACTCGATGCCGATGTCATAGAGTTCATCGAGACTGACGGCGGAGCGGAAGAATATCTGGCCCAACTATATCCTATCGCTGAAAAACACGTTGCAAGATATGTCGAGCGCGGCTTCAGCCATCTGATGTTCTCCTTCGGCTGCACTGGAGGCCAGCACCGCTCGGTCTACTGCGCCCACGCTCTGGCCGGTCACCTGGCTGAACTGTTCCCCGAAGTAAGGGTGATCGAAAGGCATCTGAGGCTTCCCGGCTATATGGAGGGCGTAGTGCGATGAAAGCTTTCATCTTTGCCGCCGGTCTCGGTACCAGACTGAGGCCGTTGACGCTTGACCGGCCCAAGGCCCTGGTCGAAGTGGCGGGAAAGACTATGCTCGAGCGCACCTTCGAAACCCTCAAGGAGGCAGGATTTACGGACTTCGTGGTGAATGTCCACCATTTTGCCGACCAGATAGTCGATTACCTGGAAAAGAACGGCAATTTCGGCTGCAACGTGGCTATAAGCGACGAAAGAGCGCTGCTGCTCGACACAGGCGGGGCCATAGCCGCAGCCCGCGATCTGCTCGGCGATGAGCCGTTCCTTGTCCACAATGTAGACATCATATCGAATCTTGACATCCGCAGTTTCGTGGCCGAAGGGTTGGACGGCGGGCTGGCAAGACTGGTAGTGAGTGACCGGCAGTCCAGCCGCAAACTGCTGTTCGACTCCGATGACTGTCTCTGCGGCTGGATCAACCTCAAGACATCCGAGGTGAAGGGGCCTGCTGCCTCGGAACCTGAACTGGTGGCCCGCGAGCTGGCCTTCTCGGGCATACATCTGATCAGTCCGGAGGTGTTCGGCTTGATGGAAAACTGGCCAGCAAGATTCTCCGTCATCGATTTCTATCTGGCGATGTGCTTCAGCCGCAGCATAAAGGCCTGCGTGCCCCCGGGTCTCACACTGAAGGATCTCGGCACGCCAGAGGCTGTGGCGGCTTTTACGGAATAATCGGGAATGGATATTACAGCGCTGTCTCCAGCCACTCGGCGAAACGGGCGGCAGAGAGGTCGTAGCCTCTTTCGGAGATTGGCTCGCCGTCGGGAGTCATAAGCACGTAGTAGGGCTGGGCGTTGACTCCGAATTCCGACAGGGCGTAGTGTGCATTGATCTTGCCGAGAGTCTTGAGGACCTTGCCGGCAGGGGTGATCACCCAGTCGGATTCAGCCACTACCTTCTTGTCGTCGGTATACAGGGCGCAGATGATGAAATCGTTGCGCAGGTGGTCGTAGACCCGCTCGTCGCTCCACACGCGGGCTTCCATCTCGCGGCAGTTCACGCAGCCGTGGCCGGTGAAGTCGAGGAAGATGGGCTTCCCGCTCTCAGCCGCGGCAGCCTTGGCCTCCTCGAGGTCGAAGTAGCCGTCGAGGTCGAGGGGAAGGGTCAGGAAGTCGCTGTACTTGCGTATTCCGCCCTGATATGTGCTCTGCTGGCTTTCCGAGGCAGCGGGGGCATAGCGGTCCAGCACGAAATCCTGGGTCTGGAGAGGGGGCAGATAGCCCGACAGCGCCTTGAGCGGAGCTCCCCACATTCCGGGAATCATATATACCACGAATGCCAGGTCGATGATGGCCAGGGCCAGCCTGCCTACAGAGATGTATTTCAGGTCTGAGTCATATTTGAACTTCAGCTTGCCGAGCAGATAGAGGCCCAGCAGGGTGAAGCAGACAATCCAGATTGCCAGATACACTTCGCGGTCGAGGAGACCCCAGTGATACACCTGGTCTGCGACGGACAGGAACTTGAGTCCGAGGGCGATCTCGATGAAGCCCAGCACCACCTTCACCGAATTCAGCCATCCGCCGCTCTTGGGCAGCTTCTGAAGCAGGCTGGGGAAGAGGGCCAGCAGTGCGAAGGGCAGTGCGAAAGCCAGCGAGAAGGCGAACATCGTCAGTATAGGAGTCCAGAACTCGCCCGAAGTGGACTTGATCAGGACGGAACCGACGATAGGACCGGTGCAGGAGAATGATACCAGCACAAGGGTGAGGGCGAGGAAGAACACTCCGCCGAGCCCCTGCCGTTTTTCAGACTCTGCATCCGATCTGTTGACCAGCTTGCTCGGAAGCACGATCTCGAAAGCTCCGAAGAATGAGGCGGCGAACACCATGAACACTATGAAGAACAGGATGTTCGGCAGCCAGTGCGTAGCCAGCCAGTTGAATATGTCGGCAGTGACGGCATCGCCGCCTACAAGCCTTGTGATGACTATTATAGCCGCAATGGGGACAGTGTACAGGGCCACTATGAAGAGACCGTACATAAGTGCGCGGAACTTCCCGCGGGCCTTGTTGTCAGAGCCCTTGAGGAAGAACGACACGGTCATAGGGACCATCGGGAAGACACAGGGTGTCAGCAGCGCGGCAAATCCCCAGAGAATCGCTTCAATTATCAACGCCCAGAGCCCCCTGGGCGCCTGCGAGGAAAGAGGCGCAGCAGAGGAGACTGTGGCAGCATTGCCGCTGCCGAGGGTGAATTTCAGCTGTTCGTCCTGGGGCGGAGAGCAAGACGTGTCGTTGCACATCATCCACTCCAGGTCGATCGTGCCCCTTACCGCCTTCCCCTTGTATGCAACCTGCCGGGTGAAAGTCACCACTCCGTCCCAGTAACCTATCTCCATCCCGAATATTTCATCGTGATATTTGACAGGCTCTTTCGAGACGGTCATCTCGCCTGCGAATTCAGCTCCCTTGGGAAGCGTGAATGTAAGGGTCGTGGGATTGGGACCTCCTTCGTAATCTTCAAGGTCGTAGATGTGCCAGCCGGAAGGAATGACGGCAGTGACCTCGATGGAATAGAGGCCGTCCTTCACCTCTGAAGACGTAGCGCTCCAGACGACGCTCTGGCCGGCAAGGGAGATGCAACCGAGAAACAGGCAGCATAAAAGGAGAATAGTCTTTTTCATCATCGCAAAGATGGCGGTTTTGGGTGAATTATCAAAAATCCAGCCAGAGTCACTAGATGCTTACCTCGACTGCCTGAAGGTCGGCGTCGCGAGACGAGCTGCCATAGAGCAGCTGGTAGCGGCCGGGTTTTATCGAAAGTTCGTCGATCGAAGCGTCATAATATTCGAAAGCGCCGCTGCCGAGCTCGACTGTGACGTCGGCGGTCTGGCCGGCGGCAATCTTAACGCGTGCAAAACCCTTGAGGGACTTGATGGGAGCGTCCGGATCATCAAGAGACTTGACATAGACCTGGACGACCTCTTCTCCGTCGCGGGCACCGGTGTTGGTCACGGGCACGGTGAGAGTCATCTTGGCGGGCTTGCCGCCTACCTTGGCCTTGCCGTAGCTGAAGCTGGTGTAGCTGAGGCCGTAGCCGAAGGCGTAGAGAGGTTCGCCGCGGAAGTAGCGGTAGGTGCGGCCCTCCATAGAGTAGTCGCTGAAGTCGGGAAGCTGCTCGTCAGATGCATAGAAGGTGACGGGGAGACGTCCTGCGGGGTTGTAGTCGCCGAAGATTACGTCAGCAACAGCCTGGCCGCAGGCCTGGCCGCCGTACCACGCCTGTACGAGGGCGTCATACTGCTTCTCCACGCTGCCGAAAGCGATGGCGGAACCTGAAACGTTCACGAAAACGACGGGCTTGCCGGTAGCGTCCATTGCTGCAAGGAGTTCTTTCTGGATGTCAGGAAGCTCGATGCTGGTGCGGTCGCGGCCTTCGCCCTCCTGGTTTTGGGAAATGCCGCCCACCATAACGATCACGTCGGCATTCTTCACGTTTTCTGCAACTGCCTTGAAGTTCACGGGACGGCGGCTGTAGAGGTCGAAGTTGAAAGAAGCGGACCTTGCCTGGGGCTGTGCGAGCTCGATGCTGACCTCATAGGTCCTGCCGGCCACTACCGGGAAGGTGGTGGGAGCCATGCCGCGTCCGAAGCCGCCGAAACGGCCTGCGGGTGAACCTGCCTGCTCGGCGATGGTCTTGCCGTTGACCTTGAAGATGTATCTGCCGCTGCCGCGTACCGAGTAGACCATATCGCCGGTGTAGTCGGCAGTGAAAGTTCCGCTGTAGCGGGCTGAGAAATC
>JAGCFF010000096.1 GCA_017650285.1 Bacteroidales bacterium | reverse complement strand
CTGGCGACAGCCGACAGCCTCGGCTCTATGCCGGCCGTAATCGCGCTGGCTGAAATCGAGAACCTGAGGGTGGTAAGGGACCTGGCAGACAACACGCCCCTGGCAAAGACGGGCTACCGCACGGTTCACCGCGACAGTCCTGACGCCAGGGGCATAGACGTGGCCCTGCTCTACGACCCTTCGCGCTACGAGCCGGCGGCAACGGAGTTTCTGGCCGTGGAGGGGTTCCGGACCCGAGACATACTCTATTGCAGGCTGAGACCTGTTGGGAATGCCGACGCCTCCGAGCTTCATCTGTTCGTGAACCACTGGCCCTCCAAGAGAGGCGGGGCTGCATCTTCCGATTCGCGGCGCGATGCCGTGTCGCAGCTGGTGAGCGGGAAGGTCTCTTCCCTTCTGGAGGACGACCCCCAGGCCCGCATACTGCTGGTCGGGGACTTCAACGACACCCCCGACGGAGAGTCGCTGAGGTCGCTGTGCGACAGCTGCGGCCTGTATAATATGGCTTTGCCTCTGTGGCGGAGGGGGATTGGTTCCATCCGCTACAAAGGCAAGTGGGAATTGATAGACCAGGCTATGGTGTCGCGGCGGCTTGCCGACGAAGGTGCGGTTTTCAGCGTGTTCGACGCCGCTTTCCTTCAGGAACCCGACAATGCATATCTGGGCTTGAAGCCGAAGCGCACTTTCGTCGGGCCGCGCTACAACGGAGGGGTGAGTGACCACCTCCCCGTCCTGGTCAGAATAAAAACGGAATGAATGCGGTAACCGTCGATTTAAAAGCAGCAACAGATGAGGCGGCGATTATCAGCATTACAAACAGTGCAACTATAGAGAGCAGCCAGAGGATGAAGACCACCAGACCCGGCCTCCAGGAAGGAGACTTGAGGTTGAAGATCAGGTGGATGCCGGCGTAGATCAGGCCGATGCACGGCAGGAAGTATATGAGCGAGCCGAATACCACCAGAAGCACTCTGACCAGAGGTGAAATGCTTGCGTTGAAGCCATAATATGAAGAGCCGAATGACTCGAAGATCTCCTGGAGGGTGTTCATCACGAACTGTGAGTCCAGATGGAAGATGGCAGTCGAGCCGAAGGCTGCAAGTCCGCCGGCCACCAGGCCGGAGATGCCCATCATCAGCAGTACGATTCCTACGAAGATTCCGCAGATGCGGCCGGCTACTTTCCAGAAGTCAGAGTAGTCGTCCTTGACAAAGGCAGAACCGTCCTTGTACTGGCTTTCGATGTCAGCGATGCCGAGGCTCTGCCCTCTCATCTCGCACTGCTTGCGAAGGGTGTCGGCCTTGGGCATTGCAATCCAGGCTATGATATACAGCAGCGGGAAGATGCTTGAGCCGTGGCCCCAGGTCAGGACGCCGGGGAGCAGGGTAAGGACAATGAACAGCACCCTGATAAGCACGGTGTCGGTGTTGAAGTATGCGGCCAGTCCGCTGCACACTCCGCCCAGGATCTTGTTGCTGGGGTCGCGGTAGAGCCTTTTCTTGCCTTCGGGGTTGTACTTGGGGGCATCGCTTTCAGGCGTGCCTTCTTCGATGACTTCGGGCCTGCCGAGGATTTCGATGACTTCCTTGGCAACGTCCGAAGAGACCACATTGACTTCGTTTCCGGTCTTCTCGAGAAGCAGTTCGGCCATCCTCTCTTCGATGCCTTCGAGGATTTCCTTGCCGCTGTCCATCTTCGAATAATAGAGGTTCAGCGAATCGAGATAATCCTTGATGGCGGCGTATGCCTTCTCGTCGAGAGAGAAGGCGCATTTGCCTATGCTTACTTTTTCTACCTTGTTCATAGCCGTCTAGTTCTTGATGTTTTCGATTGTGGTGACGATCTCCTGCCAGGCGTTGTTCATCTCTTCGAGCTGCTCGCGGCCTTTGTCGGTGATAGCATAGTACTTGCGGGGCGGGCCCTGAGGCGATTCTTCCCAGCGGTACTGCAGCAGACCCTGGTTCTTCTGCCTGATGAGCAGAGGGTACAGAGTACCTTCGACAACTATCATATTGGCTTCCTTGAGCCTGGTGATGATGGACGATGCATAGGCATCTTCCTTTGCGAGGAGCAGCAGGATGCAATACTCCAGCACACCCTTCCGCATCTGTGCGCGGACATTCTCAGTGTTGACGTTCTTTTCCATAGCGCGCATTATTTTGAAGAGTTATTGGTAAACTTTGAGAGATTCTCCATAGTAGGAGCAAGGCCGCGAAGTTCACACTTCTGGGCAGGGGTGACGGCGTTGGGAGTCACGATCCAGAAGATGAGGTAAGCCCAGAAGCCTGCAGAAGCGCAGATGAGCAGAGCCACGAAGAGGATGCGGATGAGGACGGGGTCGGTGTCGAAGTAGGCTGCCAGGCCGCCGCATACGCCGCCGAGGAACTTTTCGTCGGGGTTGCGGTAGAGTTTCTTCTTGGGCTTGGGTTCTGCCTGGGTGCCGGTTGTGGCGCCGGCGGCAGAAGCGTACTCGTCAGTGCCGTCGGGCATACCGATCTCGGCGATGACCTTGTTCACGAGGTTGATGTCTACTACTGAAGCACCGCCGGCTGTTTCTGTGGTGAAGAGCTCGGCGATCCTCTCTTCGAGGTCTTCCATCACTTCTTTCTTGTCGCCTACGTTGAGACGGGCGCGGAAGTGGTTCAGGAAAGTGTCAAGTCTTGCGTAAGCATCTTCGTCGATAACGAAGTTGCGTTTGCCTATTCCAGCGTTGATTGTCTTTTTCATAATTGCAGGTATTGTTATTTTATTAGTACTATTCTTTGCATTGATGTTTACGATGCAAAGATATAGAAAAAAACTAATACCTTGCAAGACAAAGTACCAAAAATTTTAAAAATATTTTTGATACTAAAGTACTATGTTATCTAATGCCTTGGAAATCACGCTGTTGGGATCGAGGGCTTCGGGAGCGCCTTCGTCACCTTTTTCGCAAATACTTTGAACAAGGGGAATTTGAGCGAGAATATCGATGCCATATTTGGCTGCGATGGCCTTGCTTCCGTCCCTTCCGAAGATGTAATAGCGGTTGTCGGGAAGTTCGGCCGGCGTGAACCACGCCATATTCTCTATTATACCATATATATGTTTGTCGATTTTCGGGTTGCGGAACATATTGATGCCCTTCTCCACGTCGGCTAGCGCCACGGCCTGCGGCGTAGTCACGATGATGGCTCCGTCCACGGGGATGTCGTTCACCAGCGTGATGTGGATGTCGCCCGTTCCCGGAGGCAGGTCGATCAGAAGATAGTCCAGCTCGCCCCATTGCACTTGCAGGATGATCTGCTTGAGGGCGTTGCAGGCCATAGGGCCTCTCCATATCAGGGCCTGTTCAGGGCTGGCGAAGTAGCCGATGGACATCCATTTGACTCCGTATTTCTCCAGGGGGAGTATGAGCTGCTGCGGGCCATCTTCGGTTTCGCGCTCCAGGGCCTGGGGCATAATGCCTTCGGTTCCGGTCATCTTGGGGACTGACGGTCCGTAGACGTCGGCATCGGCCAGACCAACGCGGTAGCCCCTGCGGGCCAGCGACACCGCCAGGTTGACGGCCACCGTGCTCTTGCCCACGCCTCCCTTGCCGGAAGCGATGACTATTATCTTGCCGATGTGCTGCAGTTCTTCCATCCCGAGGTCGGCGGGCGAGCAGCTCTTGGCTTTCTTCTCGCGCACCAGCTCGAGGATCTGGATCTCGTGCTGCGGGAAGGCTTCTTTCAGGGCTTCGGTGCAGGCCTGCTTGATGCTGCCCGCGAGAGGATCCCTGCGGGTGAATACCAGCTGGAAGGATATGACGCTGTCGTCCGCCTTGAGGTTCTCCACGAGTCCGAGACGGACTATGTTTTCCTGGTAGGCGGGATGTATGACGCCGCTGAGGACGTCGAGAATCCGGTCTTTCATATTATTTCTTTTCAGGAGCCACGCTCTTGAGGAACAGTTCTTCCATCTGGGTGTCGTCGATGGCAGAAGGGGCGTCGAGCATCACGTCGCGGCCCATGTTGTTCTTGGGGAATGCGATGTAGTCGCGGATGGTCTCCTGGCCTCCGAACAGTGCGCAGATGCGGTCGAAGCCGAATGCGAGACCTCCGTGAGGCGGAGCTCCGAACTTGAACGCGTTGATGATGAAGCCGAACTTGTAGTCAGCTTCCTCGGAGCTGATGCCGAGCACCTCGAACATCCTCTTCTGGATGTCGGCCTGATGGATACGGATGCTTCCGCCGCCGAGTTCGGTGCCGTTGAGCACGAAGTCATAGGCGTTGGCGCAGACCTTCTCGAGGTCTTCCTTGCGGTTGGAGTTGAACCACTCCATATGCTCCGGCTTCGGAGCGGTGAAGGGGTGGTGCATAGCGTAGAAGCGCTGGGTCTCGTCGTCCCACTCGAGCAGGGGGAAGTCCACTACCCACAGCGGTGCGAACACCTTGGGGTCGCGCAGGCCGAGGCGGTTGCCCATCTCGATGCGCAGCACGCCGAGCATAGTCTGGGTCTTGCGCTTCGCTCCGCAGAGCACGAGCACCAGGTCGCCCTTGGCTGCGCCTGCTTCAGCGGCGACGGCCCTGAGCTGGTCTTCAGTATAGAATTTGTCGACAGACGATTTGACGCTGCCGTCTTCGTTCATCTTGATATATACAAGACCCTTGGCTCCCACCTGCGGGCGCTTTACCCACTCGGTGAGTTCGTCGGTCTGCTTGCGGGTGTATGCCGCTGCGCCGGGAACTGCGATGGCTCCTACATATTCCACGCTGTCGAACACCGAAAAGCCGTGTCCCTGCACCAGCGGGGTCACTTCGTGGATCTCCATTCCGAAACGGATGTCGGGCTTGTCGCTGCCGTAGCGGTCCATAGCGTCGTACCAGCTCATACGGGGGATGGGGTTGGCGATGTCGGCGTTCACCACGGTCTTGAAGAGGTGGCGCATCATACCTTCGAAGAGGTTCAGCACGTCTTCCTGCTCCACGAAGCTCATCTCGCAGTCGATCTGGGTGAATTCCGGCTGGCGGTCGGCGCGCAGGTCCTCGTCACGGAAGCAGCGTACAATCTGGAAATAGCGGTCGTAGCCTGCCACCATCAGCAGCTGCTTGAAGGTCTGGGGGCTCTGCGGCAGTGCGTAGAACTCTCCGGGGTTCATACGGCTGGGCACGACGAAGTCGCGTGCTCCCTCCGGGGTGGATTTTATGAGAAAAGGAGTTTCAATCTCCATAAATCCCTGTGCGTCCAGATAATTGCGCACTTCGTGGGCCATACGGTGACGGAGCGTCAGGGCGTTCTTGAGGGGGTTGCGGCGCAGGTCGAGATAGCGGTACCTTGCACGCAGCTCCTCGCCGCCGTCGCTGACATCCTCGATGGTGAAAGGAGGGATGTCCGACGGATTGAGCACATTGACCTGGTCGAGAAGTATCTCGATGTCTCCGGTGTCCATCTTGGCATTCTTGCTCTGGCGTTCAGCCACACGGCCGGTGGCCTGGATGACGAATTCGCGTCCGAGCGACGCCACTGCGTCAGCCACGTCCTGTGCGCTGTTAGCGTCAGCCACCAACTGGGTTATGCCATAACGGTCGCGGAGGTCTACGAAAGTCATTCCTCCCATTTTGCGGATTCTCTGTACCCATCCGGCAAGGGTGACGGTTTTGCCTACGTTCTCAAGACGCAGCTCGCCGCAGGTATGTGTCCTGTACATATTTTTTATAATTCTTTAGTTCCTGTTTGTCGTAGGGTCAGCGAACGTGTTGTTCTCGATGATCCTCTGATTCTCTGCGAACACCAGCAATCCGCACTTTTCGAGGAGGGCTGTGCTCCACGTGAAATATCCGTCTGCAGACAGATGAAGCCCGTCGATACTGTAATCTGATTTCAGATAGCCGTTTTCATCGCACATATACGGTGTCAGGTCAAGGAACTTGTAATCATATTTTTCAGTAGCGGCAGCAAGGTATTTGTTGAGTTCTGCCACTTTGGGGTTGATGTTGTTGTCGCGGTCGCGCTCGGCAGTGACGGGAAGGGTCGACTGCACGTAGAGCACGGTGGTGGGAAGTTCCTTGCGGAGCTTCTCGATGAGCCTTTCGTAGTCTTTCCAGATTACGTCGACACTTTTCGAAGGATTGGTTATGTCGTTGATGCCGCCCATCAGGAAGATGGCAGTGGGGTTGTCTTCCACTACATCGTCCACACGGTTGTACATACCCCTGAGCACGTCTCCGCCGACACCCCTGTTAGTGGTGCGCATGAACGGGAAAAGCTCTTCCCAGGGTCCGCGGCGGGTGATGCTG
>JAGCFF010000095.1 GCA_017650285.1 Bacteroidales bacterium | reverse complement strand
GTCGTGGTGACTACCACTCCTGCCGGTGCGAAGGTCTTCGTGAAGGATATAGCCTCGGTGCGTGATACCATCAAGGACCTGACGCTCGACTCGAAGGTAAACGGCGAGGAAGCCGTGACCCTGCTGATCACCAAGCAGACCGGAGCCAACACCGTGCAGATCTGCCGCGATGTGAACAGGGCTATGGCAAGGCTGAAGCGCAACCTTCCTGCCGACATCAACATCGACGTTGTCTACGACTCATCCGAGGAAATCCAGAACTCCATCCCTTCGCTGGAGAAATCGATCCTCTATGCGCTGCTGTTCGTGGTGCTGGTGGTGTTCATCTTCCTCGGCAAATGGAGGGCGACGTTCATCATCGGACTGACAATCCCCATAGCGCTGATCGTGGCGTTCATCTATCTGGCCCTGACGGGCAGCTCGCTCAACATCATCTCGCTCTGCTCCCTGACGGTAGCGATCGGTATGGTGGTGGACGATGCCATCGTGGTCCTGGAAAACATTTCGAAACATATAGACAGGGGCTCCAATCCCCGTGAGGCCGCAATCTATGCGACCAACGAGGTGTGGGTCTCAGTTATTGCCACGACCCTCGTGATCGTGGCCGTGTTCGTGCCGTTGACTATGCTCACCGGTATGGCCGGCATCCTCTTCAAGGAGCTGGGATGGATCGTGACGATAGTGGTCTGCACCTCTACGCTCGTGGCCATCTCCCTTACTCCTATGCTCTGCTCACAGTTGCTCAAGGCCAAGAAGGTCGAGATCGACGAGACAGGACATATCAAGGAAGTCGCCGAGAAGAAGACGTTCTTCGACAAGACCGTGGGTGCCGCCCTCGACGCCATCGACGGTTGGTATGCCAACGTGCTGCGGGTGTGCCTGCGCCACAAGGCCCTGACGCTCCTGGGCTTCACCGCCTTGTTCGCAGCCTCGCTGATTCCGGCCTGCACAGGCCAGATCGGTACTGACTTCATGCAGCCTTCCGACAACGGACGTATCCGCGTCACCATCGAGCTGCAGAACGGTACCCGCATCGAGCAGACCCTCCGGACCGCCCGTGCCATCGAGGCCAGGATCAACGAACTGGTGCCCGAAGTAAGGATGGTCTCTACATCTGCAGGTAGCAGCGACGCCTCAGGTACCAGCGCAATGTTCAATTCGACGACCAACAATTCCATCCAGATGACGGTTGTCTGCGTGAAGAAATACGAACGTACCCGCACTATCGACGAAATCGCCGAAGTCATCCGCCTCGAACTGCTGAACTATCCTGAAATCGTAAGATACCAGGTGAACTCGCAAGGCGGTATGGGCGGCGGCGGTACATCTACAGTCGATGTGGAGATCTACGGATATGACTTCGACGAGACGAACATCCTGGCGGAACAGGTGCGCAACACCATCGTCGAGAAGATTCCCGACGCCCGCAACGTGATGATCAGCCGCGAGAAGGACCGTCCCGAGCTGAATCTCGTGATCGACAAGGAGAAGGCAGCATCGTTCGGACTCAACGCAGCCACCATTTCGACCTATGTCCGCAACCGCGTGGGAGGTCTGGCTTCAGGCTTCCTCAAGGAAGACGGCGAGGAATACGACATTGTGGTCCGTCTGCGCGAGGATGACCGCAACTCGCTCAACGACATAAACAACCTGTCTATCCCGACAGCCACCGGCAGGATCATCAAGCTCAGCGAGGTCGCAAGCCTCGAGGAGTATTTCGCTCCGCCGACCATCGACCGCAAGAGCCGCCAGCGCTATCTGACGGTGAGCGTGATGCCGTACAACACTTCCCTGGGCCAGATGGCTATGGAGGTGCAGGGCATTATCAGCCAGATGAATACTCCTGAAGGAATCACGATGTCCATCGGAGGCGACTTCGAGGACCAGCAGGAGATGTTCGGCAACATCATCGCGCTTGCGCTGCTGATCATCCTGCTCGTGTATGTGGTGATGGCTTCTCAGTTCGAGTCGTTCTCGAAGCCTGCGATCATCCTGCTGGCGATTCCGTTCGCCATCACGGGTGTGATCCTGGCACTCTGGATCACCGGAACCACGCTCGATATGATTGCGGCGCTGGGAGTGGTGATGCTCATCGGTATCGTGGTCAAGAACGGTATCGTGCTGGTGGACTACATCAACCTGATGCGCGACCGCGGACACGAGCTCAGCGAGGCGATCGCTTTGTCAGGCCGCTCACGTCTGCGTCCCGTGCTGATGACCGCCCTGACCACCGTCCTCGGTATGCTTCCTATGGCACTGAGCCGTGGAGAAGGCAGCGAGATGTGGCATCCCCTGGGTATAGTCGTCATCGGCGGTCTGCTGGTTTCGACTTTCGTGACCCTTATCGTCGTGCCCGTGTTCTACGCAGTCCTCAGCAAGGACAGCGACCGCAACAAACAGGAGCGCAACCGCCGCAACTTCATCTTTATGCAACTTTCACCTGACGACAAAGAGGAGAAATAAGATATGAAGAGTGTTTTCATAGTATTCAACCAGGCCAATACCGAGCGTGTGGAATATATGCTCGACGAACTCGGCATATCAGGATTCACCCTCTTCGAGCAGGTGCAGGGCAGAGGTACCAAGACGGGCGAGCCCCGTCGCGGCACCCACACCTGGCCTGAAATGAATTCGGCAGTGATGGTGGTCGTGGAAGACGACCGCGTCGATGAACTCCTGCAGACCGTCCGCAAACTTGACAACCGCAACAAGACCGTCGGCGTCCGCGCCTTCGTCTGGAACATCGAGAGGATGGTTTAGGTCTTTCTATTTTTTGTAACTTCGACAAAAATAGACAAGGCTATGCGTAAACTATCTTTCTTTGCGGCCGTAGTGATGGCCGTCGTCATTGCCGGCTGCAGTCCGGCCAATCCTGTCCTCGAGATCGAGGGCGGAAAGATACAGGGAGTCCAGTCATCCGTCAAGGGAGTCTATATCTACAAGGGGATTCCCTTTGCAGCACCACCTGTCGGAGACCTGCGCTGGAAAGAACCTCAGCCCGTGGTTCCCTGGGACGGTATCAGGATGGCCGATACCTTCGGCCCCGGAGCCGTGCAGGCCAATCACGACTCCAGCAACCCCTGGACCAGTGAATTCTACTGGGAAGATCCCGAATTCAGCGAGGACTGCCTCTACCTGAACGTATGGACTCCTGCTCCCGGAAAGCCAGAAAAGAAGCTGCCTGTGGCAATGTGGATCCACGGCGGAGCCTACACCGGAGGCTGGGGTTATGAACCCGAGTTCGACGGCAAGATCTGGGCGCAGAAGGGTGTGGTCCTTGTGACGATCAACTACCGCCTCGGCGTATTCGGCTTTATGTGCCATCCGCTGCTGACCGAAGAGAGCCCTCATCACGTCTCAGGCAACTACGGCATCCTCGACCAGATTGCCGCACTCAAGTGGATTTACGCCAACATCGCTGCGTTCGGCGGTGATCCGGACAACATCACGGTATTCGGCCAAAGTGCAGGCGCAGGCAGCGTCAAGACTCTCGTATCTTCGCCGCTGACCGGCAACCTCATCAAGAAGGCAATCATCCAGAGCGGCGGCGGAGTGAACGCCCGTCCGGCAGGAGCACCCGCTCCCACTCAACCTGCAATAACCCAGATGACTCTTATCGGCAATGCCTACAAGACAGGTCTGGACTGGGCAGGCTATGACACCCTCGAGAAGATGCGCGCCGCTTCCACCGAAGAGATATTCGGACTTGCGGCAAGGTATGCTGCAGAAACCGGCGTAAATGTCCGTTTGAGCACCTCTCCGATCGTAGACGGGTATGTTTCGACCGAAAGCTTCGACTCAGCTGCAATGGAAGGCCGCATCAAGGATATTCCCTATATGATAGGCTATACCAAGGACGATATGGGCAATCCGGAAGAAAGTGTCCGCCGTTTCTGCGAGCTCCGCAGCGCAGCAGGCAAGCCGGTATATGCCTATCAGTTCGCACACGAGCTTCCGGATGATGCGGCTGGCTCACACGATATGAAAGGGGCATTCCATTCATCCGAACTTTGGTAT
>JAGCFF010000001.1 GCA_017650285.1 Bacteroidales bacterium | reverse complement strand
TCTGCGACTCGGTGAACAAGAAGACCAAGGTGGCGTCGGAAGTCGCTTCGGCGCTCGGGCTGGACAACGTGAAGGTGGTGAACGACCGCGCCGAGAACCTGCCCGGAAACTTCGACTATGTGGTGTCGCGCGCGGTGACCACGCTCGACAGGATGCTCCCCTGGATCAAGGGCCGCTACGGCAAGGGTGTGCTCTACCTCAAGGGAGGGGATATCGAAGAGGAACTCGACCGCTGCATATCGCGCCGTATGTTCGATGCGCGCAAGCTTTCGGTCATCGACATAAGCGATTTTTTCGGCGAAGAATGGTTCAGAGAAAAAAAGATTGTGATAATCAAGAGATAAATTTGGTTTATTAAAAGAGACTTTTTACTTTTGCACTCCCAAAATTTGACAATATAAATAGCTATTATAATGAAACGTACATTTCAACCCTCACAGCGCAAGCGTCGCAACAAACACGGCTTCCGCGAGCGTATGTCCACTCCTAACGGACGCAGGGTGCTTGCCGCACGCCGTCGTCACGGTCGCAAGAAACTGACCGTTTCAAGCGAGGACAATTTCTAACAGTGTATTAGAAAAAGCATTATGAGGCATCTCCTTTGCGGGGTTGCCTTTTTTGTTTAAATTTGTGCTTATGGAAGAGTTGAAGACCAAAGACAAAAACCAGAATATACTGAAACGCAACTTCATAGGCGGCATCATCTTCATCGTCGCAATGTTGCTGTTTCTCTCGCTCGGGCTCAGGGCTTGCACCCGTCACAACAGGGAGCTCACCGTTCCCGATTTCACTACTCTCAGCCTCTCCGAGGCAAGGCATCTTGCAGCAAAGAACGACCTTCGCCTGGACGTGGTTGACTCAGTATATGTGAAAAGGCTCGCGCACGGCGCGGTATACCGCCAGAACCCCGCTGCGGGCAAGGCCGTGAAGAAGAACCGCCGCATCCTGATCACCATCAACGCCAACACTCCCCAGATGACCTCAGTGCCCAACGTAGTGGGTTACTCGCTGCGTCAGGCAAGCGCCGAGCTTATGGCCAGGGGCCTCTCCATCGGCAAGCTGATATACCGCAGCGATATGGCCACCAACAACGTGCTCGAGCAGCGCTACAACGGCCGACAGGTGATTCCCGGCACCCTGGTGGAGACCGAATCGCAGATCGACCTGGTGCTCGGCCTCAATCCTTCCGACAACATCACCTACATCCCTTACGTCGTGGGCTACAACGTGCAGGTGGCCGCCAACTCCATCAACGAGAACTCCCTGAACGTGGGCGCCGTCAAGTATGACGAGACCGTCAAGGACTATCAGGACTCGCTGCGTGCCGTGGTCTACAGGCAGAGCCCTATGCCCAGGGTCAGGACCAACGAGGACGGAGAAGCCAGCGTCATCGGCTCGAACGGCGTGGTGATGGGTTCGAATGTCGACATCTGGCTCACCCTCGATTCGGACAAGGTAGTTCCTAGACAGTAAGACGGTATGACTGAAGACGACAGCCTCCTCCTTCCCGAAGAGGAAATGTTCGAACATTTCCGTTTCGTAAGCGACAAGAAGCAGGGGCTGCTGCGCGTAGACAAGTATATCACCGACCATATGGAGCAGACATCCCGTCACAGGGTGCAGCTCGCCATAGAGGCCGGCTACGTGCGTGTGAACGACAAGGTGGTCAAGGCCAACTACAAGGTCAAGCCGCTGGACGTCATCACGATAGTGATGCCCTACCAGCGCCGGGGCTTCGAGGTCGTGCCTGAGAACATCCCGCTCGACATAGTTTATGAGGACGATGACCTGCTCGTGGTGAACAAGCCTCCGGGACTGGTGGTGCACCCCGGTCACGGCCATATCACGGGAACCCTCGTCAATGCTCTGGCCTTCCATCTCGGCATCAGCCAGGGGCCCGACGCCGAGGACGACCGTATGGGAATCCTGGTGCACCGCATCGACAAGGACACTTCCGGTCTGCTGCTCGTGGCCAAGAACGAGGACGCCCAGATGTTCCTCTCGAGGCAGTTCTTCTACCACACCATCCAGAGGACCTATGTGGCCCTGGTGTGGGGCAACGTGGCAGAGGATTCCGGCACGATCGAAGGCAACATAGGCCGAGACCCCAACGACCGTATGCGCTTCAAGGTGTTCCCCGAGGGCGACCAGGGCAAGACTGCCGTCACCCACTACAGGGTGCTGGAGCGCTTCGGCTACGTGACCCTCGTGGAGTGCAGGCTGGAGACCGGCCGCACCCACCAGATCAGGGTGCATATGAACTACATCGGCCACCCGCTCTTCAACGACGACCGCTACGGCGGAGACCGCGTGCTCAAGGGTCCGATCTATTCGAAATACAAGCAGTTCATCGACAACTGCTTTGCGATAATGCCCCGCCAGGCCCTCCACGCCAAGACGCTGGGCTTCATCCATCCCACCACCCGCAAGGAGGTCTTCTTCGACAGCGAGATCCCGGCCGATATGCAGGCATTGATCGACAAGTGGAGAAAATATGCTTCAAGGCTGAAGGAAGCAGAAGAATTTTGAGTAAATTGCCAAACTTATGAACGAGATTCTCCTTAAGAACGTATATACAGAAGGCCGTCGCACCGACATACTCGTGCGGGGCAACATTATAGCGAAGATAGCCGACGGCATCGAGGCCCCCGGCGCAGAGGTCATCGACTGCAGCCGTATGGCAGCGATTCCCGGATTCATCAATATGCACACCCACGCCGCGATGACTATGACCCGCAGCGCGAAGGAAGACATGAAGCTGCAGCCGTGGCTCCAGTACATCTGGAAGATAGAGGCGCACTTCGATGAAGAGACCCTCTACTGGGGCAACAAGCTGGCCTGCCTCGAGATGATCAAGACCGGCACGACCTGCTTCAACGATATGTACTGGGGTGTGCGCACTGCGGCCCGCGTGTGCGACGAAATGGGCATCCGCGGAGTCCACTCATACTGTATGCTGGACAACGGCGATATGGAGAAGGCCGAGAAGGAGCGCAGGGCGCTGCTGCATGCCTTCGAAGATTCGAAGTCGTTCTCGTCCCTCAATATGTTCGCTGTCTCCGTGCATGCGCCATACACCGTATGCGAGGACAATATGCGCTTCGCCGCGATGTTCGCCGAGCAGAACAACCTGCTGCTGCACATCCATCTCTGCGAGACCGAGCAGGAGATAATCGACGCCCAGCGCGACTGGGGCTGCTCGCCGGTGGAATACTGCGAGAGCCTGGGACTTCTGAGCGACCGCGTAATCGCAGCCCACAGCCTCTGGCTCAGCCCCCGCGACATAGAGATAATGGGTGCACACGGCGTCACCGCCGTCCACAATATAAACAGCAACCTCAAGATAGCCAGCGGCTACAAGTTCCCGATGGAGGAACTGATGGCTGCAGGGGCCAACGTCACGCTCGGCACCGACGGTTGCGGTAGCTCCAACAATCTCGATATGCTGGAAGCCCTCAAGACTGCCGCGCTGCTCCAGAAAGCCTGGCGCAAGAATCCCGAGGCCATTCCGCTGAATACCCTGCTGAAGATAGGCTCGGAAAATGCTGCGAAGGCCCTGGGGCTCAACGCCGGAAAGATAGAGGAGGGAAGGCTGGCCGACATAGCGCTCATCGATATGAACAATGTCTGGTTCACGCCCAACTACGACTTCGAGGCCAACCTTGTCTATTCGGCAAACAGCTCCTGCGTGGACACTCTGATCTGCGACGGACGCATCGTGATGCGCGGACGCAAGGTCGATGGAGAACAAGAAATCCTCGACAATGCAGCCGCCTGTGCAGAGCGTCTGATGTCGAGGATCAATTCCTGAGTTATTATTCCGGTTACATCGGTTCTATCTTCCTGCTGAGCTTCGCGCAGAGGCCCGGGAAGAACCTCTTTATGTAGACCATCAGCAGTTCCTTGCGGCCTACGAGCACCTCTCTCTTGCACTTGAGGATGGCCTTGCAGATCTTTTCGCCGGCCTTGTCGGAGGGAAGCCCTGATGCCTGGCCGGCATCGAGCTTGCCGTGCTGCTTGCCGCCCTTCTCAAGGGCGAAGAACGATATGTTGGTCTGCACGCGTCCGGGACACACGATGGTTACTCGTATGCCCTGGTCATAGTATTCGGCGGCAAGGGTCTCGAAGAAGCCGTAGAGGGCGTGCTTCGAAGAGCTGTAGGTGCAGCGCAGCGGGAAGCCGAAGCGTCCGTTGATGCTGGTGGTCACCGCTATCTGTCCGCGGATGCCGTCTTTGGGCTCGCGTTCGAGCATCCTCGGCAGGATCTCCTTGGCCATAAGGACGGGGGAGAAATAGTTCAGCTCCATTATCTTGCGGATCATCCCCTCGTCGGTGTCGATGACATTGGTCCTCTGGCTGATGCCGGCGTTGCAGTAGAGCACGTCGATTCCGCCGTCGAAGGCGTTCCAGGCCTGCTCCGCGAGAGCGGGGATGTCCTTGGTCTCAAGAAGGTTTGCGGGGAGGCACTTCACGTCGGGAGCGCCTTTCTTCCTGCACTCGTCAGCAGTGGTATAGAGCTCGGGTGCGTCGAGGGCGGTGAGTATCACGCGGTGCCCCCTTGATGCGAAACTGTATGCCGTTGCCTGTCCTATGCCGGACGAGGCTCCTGTGATCCAGACGTTCATTTGCAATCCTCCACTTCCTTTGCGAACCAGCGGGCTCTCTCGCTGCCTTCACCGATGTTGAGCAGGATGGTCTCGCCCTGATGTATCATATTCTGTGCGAGAGCCTGGCGGAAACCTGCGAAGCATACCATCGAAGCCGGGCCGAAGATGACTCCGGTGCGCTCCTGTATCTTCTTGGCGAGGCTTGCCAGCTCGCTCTCCTGAACCCTTACGAAACCGCCCTTGGTGGCGCGGACCATAGGGGCCACTACCGGATACATACCCGGAGTGCCGGCCGACAGGATCGAGATCTTGGTCTGCGGTATGACGGTAGGGTAGTCCTTCTCCCAGCCTTTGGGGAAGTTCTCTGCCGTGGCTTTCTCCCAAGCCCTGACCATAGGGTCGCAGGTGTCCTGCTGGGCGAGGATGAGGCGCGGCATCTTAATGTTCTTGTCGTAGTATTTCTGCAGTTCGCGGACTCCCTTGTCGAGGGCGATGGGGCCTGTGCCTCCGGCTACCGCCTGGAAGAACACGTCCGGCATCTTGCCGAGCTGGCGGAGGAACTCGAAGGCCATCGTGCGCTTGGCTTCGACACGGATGGGGTCGATGTTGCCGGCAGAGATCAGCACGTTCTCCCTGACGTGGAAGTCGGCTGCTTCCTTCTTGGCAGCACCGTAGCCGCCCTGAGAGATATGGAGTATCTGGCCGTGGGAGCGGATGGTGTCGGCGGTGTCCTTGCACACGTCATTGGGCATGAACACGTCGAAAGTCACGCCTGCAAGCGAGCAGTAGCGGCTGAACGCAGTGGCAGCGTTGCCGGTCGACGCGAGGCAGAAGTTCCTGACTCCTTTCTCCTTGAATATCGAAGCTCCGAGAGCGGCGGCGATGTCCTTGAAGGTTCCGCTGCCGCCGTTGAGGTCGTTGCGCACCACGAAGACCTTGCAGTCTATGCCGTGCTTGCTTCTGGCATACTCCTCGAGGAAATCCCATTCCTCGATGGGCTCGGCTCCTTCGCCGCAGGATACCACGTTGGCGCGGTCCTCGAGGGGAAGGAAGTCGAAATAGCGGAAGAGACTGTCTTCGAAGCCTTCGCCGTCGAACAGCTTGCCGTAGTCCGCATTGTAGACGGCCTCGGCCCTCTGGCAGCCGCAGCTGCATTTCTGGTCGTGTGCGAACCAGTCGGAGAAATCACCGCAGTCCGCACCGCAGGCAGTGCATATAAGTCTGTATTTGTTGCTCATTATGATTTTCTAAGAAGTGTTGCGAGATCGGGAGTGGGGTAATCGTATGCACCCTTTGCAAGGTTTTCCTTGATCTCCCTGAATGCGTTCAGAGTGTAGTCCACGTCTTCGATGCTGTGCGCGGCGGTCGGGATTATGCGGAAGATGACCATACCCTTCGGGATTACGGGGTAGATGACCACAGAGCAGAAGATGTGATATTTAGAACGCAGCTCGAGGGCCATGTTCATAGCCTGGTGCTCGCCTCCGAACACCTGTACGGGGGTTACGCAGGCCTCGGCAGGGCCGATGTCGAAGCCCATCTCGCGGAAGCCGTTCTGCAGGCGGCGGGTAACTGTCCAGAGCTTCTTGCGGAGCTCGTCGCCTTCTGCCGAGCGGATGATCTCGAGACGCTTCAGGCAGCCTTCCACGATGGGCATAGGCAGCGACTTGGCGTAGATCTGCGAACGCATATTGTATTTGAGGAAGTCGATGATAGGCTTCTCGCTGGCTACGAAACCGCCGATGATGGCCATCGACTTGGCGTATGCTCCGATGTATATGTCCACTTCGTCCATAACTCCGAAATGCTCGCTGGTGCCGCGGCCGGTCGGACCCATCACGCCGAAACCGTGGGCGTCGTCGATGAGGATGCGGAATTTGTATTTCTTCTTGAGGGCGCAGATCTGGTCGAGGATGCCGAGGGCTCCGGTCATTCCGTATACGCCTTCGGTGATCAGCAGCACGCCGCCGCCCTGCTCTTCTGCGATCTGGGTGGCGACTTTAAGCTTCTGCTCGCAGCTTACTATGTCGTTATGCTTGTATGAGAACGATTTTCCGGTGTGGAGGCGCTTGCCGTCGAGAAGGCAGGCGTGTGCCTCGGCGTCGAACACGATGACGTCGTGACGGCTCACCAGGGAGTCGATGGTCGAAACGATGCCCTGATATCCGAAGTTGAACTCGAAAGCGGCTTCCTTGCGCTCGAACTCTGCGAGTTCCCTCTCGAGCTGCTCGTGAAGGGCAGTGTTGCCGGTGAGCATACGGCTTCCCATAGGATAGGCGAGACCCCATCTTGCGGAAGCTTCAGCGTCGATCTTGCGGATTTCGGGGTGATTGGCGAGGCCCAGGTAGTTGTTGAGGCTCCAGCAGAGTACTTCTTCGCCGTTGAAGCGCATATGGGGGCCTATTTCACCTTCGAGCTTGGGGAATGAGTAATACCCTTCAGCGATTTCTCTGTACTGGCCGATGGGGCCGCCTGTCGATTCTTTGATCCTGTCGAATATGTCTTTCATTATTTTAAGGTTTTGATTTTTGTGAGACCCATAAGCCGGAACAGGAACTTGGGCAGAGGCTTGAGAGGGTCGCGTTTAGTCATATCAATATAGAGGCCGAGCTTCTTGAGCACGGGTATCTTCTGTGTTTCCACGAATTCGATGAGGGTTCCGTCGGGATCCTCGATGTAGGTGAAGTGGCCTGAGGCCTCGCCCATATCGAAGCGTTCGTCATTGGGGCAGCTGTCCACGGTGAAAGGATGTCCCTTAGATGCGCAGAATTCACCGAGGGCTCTCATTCCGGTGACGTCGAAGCAGACCTGGATGAAGCCGGGGTCTCCCCAGTAGCGGCCTTCGAAGATCTTGCGGGGCTTGCGCTCGAGGGGCTCCACCAGCTCGAGGTTGCTGCCTCCGAACATTGCGCTGAACGCACCCTGCTGAGGTTTCGAAGGGGCGAGCAGGACCCTGCGGAAGCGGCCTTCGCTGCCGGGCATGCAGCTCCAGTCAGGGAAAACGCCGGTCTGGTCGTAGATGACCTTGCCGTAGCCGAGCACTTCGGAATAGAACTTCACGGACTTGTCCATATCGGTGACTCCGATGACTGCTCCGCACACGCCGCCGTTGTGGCGTCCCTGGTCGATGAATACATAGCTGTCTTCCACTGCCTGGAAATGGTTTCCCCAGGGATCCCTGATCCAGAAGGTGGCTTTGCCGTCGGGCGCTGTCGAGAGCGGGCCGACTCCGTCGTAAGCGGCGCTGAGTTCCTTGTGGAACGCCGCCACGTCGTTGCTGCGCAGCTTGGCTCCGAAGACTCCGGTGTCAGCCACCGCGATGTCGAAGGGCACGGGGCTGGGCTTGCGCTCCGAATACTGCCAGATCTCGAAACCGCTGCCTCCCTGGAGGTTCACGGCGATGCAGGCGTGACGTTTCTGGGCCTGGCCGCCTGTGTAGGGCAGCATCCTTTCTGCTACGGTATCGTCTTCGAGGATGCGGATGTTTGCACCGAAATGGTCGATGTACCACTGCCAGCTTTCATAGAAATTCTCGCAGCCGACGCCGACCTGCTGTATTCCGCTGATGTTGAAATTTGCCATACTTTTAAGTCGAATCAATATTCCTCAAAGATACAAAACTTTGGGAGAAAAGCCGCCCGTTGAACTATTTGCGTAAAAATATGTTTCTCCAAAGGAGAAAAAAGGTAAATTAGCAGGATAGAATACTGATCTGCTTATGAGAATTGGATTGTTTACGGATGCATATTATCCGATGGTGGACGGTGTGATAAAGGTTGTGGACAGCTATGCCCGCAGGCTTGTGGAAAAATGTGAAGTGACGGTTTTCGCACCCGGCTTCGGCAAAGAAAGCGATGTCAGGGTGCCGTACCCCGTGGAGAAGTGCAACACTCTAAGTTTCAGGAATTTCGACTATTCGGTGCCGATGCCGTATTTCGACCCGGCATTCGAGGCCGCGATCATCCGCAGCAAGCTCGACCTGGTTCACATCCATTCTCCTTTTTCGATCGGCCTTATTGGCCTGAACTACGCGCGTCTGCGCGACGTGCCGGTGGTGGCTACCATCCACTCCCAGTACAAACAGGATTTCGAGAGGACGCTGAAGCTCCAGTCTACCGTGAACCTCGCGATGATGACCATTATGAGCATCTTCAACGGCTGCGACGAATGCTGGACCGTCAACGATGCCGTGCGTCAGCTCTACATCCACGAATATGCCCTCACTGCTCCCTGCAAGGTGAAGCAGAACGCCACCGACCATATGCCGGTGTACGACCGCCAGCTTGCGGCTGCCGATGTCAACGAGAAATACGGGCTCGATCCCGACGACCTCGTGCTGCTCTTCGTAGGCCGCATCAATTTCATCAAGAACATCGATTTCATAGTCCGCTCGCTGAGGATACTCAAGGACAAGGGCCTGCGCTTCAAGATGCTGTTCGTGGGGCAGGGCCAGGACGAGGAGAAGCTCAAGGAGCTCGTGACCGAACTGGATCTCAACGAGGAGGTTGTGATGTGCGGTCTGGTGAAGGAAAAGTCGATGCTCGAGAAGATTTACAGCCGCGCCAAGCTCTTCCTGTTCCCGTCGCTCTACGACGCCAACTCGCTGGTGCAGATAGAGGCCGCCTGCCAGAGCACACCGACCCTGTTCCTGCGCGGAGCCCGCACCGCCGGTATGGTCACCGAAGACGTGAACGGCTTCCTGGCGGACAACGACGAGCACGCCTATGCCGAGAAGATCATGAGCATCCTCTCCGACGACGCCTATTACCTCAAGGTGTCCGAAGGCGCTTTCCGCGACATCTACCGCACCTGGGACCAGGTGGTGGAGGATGTCTACCAGGAATACAAGAGGCTTATCGCCAACCACGAAAAGAAATCAATACTCGATACATTATGAGAAAATTAGCATTCATCGCAGCTATGTTGCTGGTTCTTGCAACATCCTGCAGCCAGAAACCTGAAGTAATACAGCTCTTCAACGGCAAGGACCTCGAAGGCTGGACCCTCTTCGTCAACGATCCCGATGTGGCCCCCGCTGACGTGTTCAGCGTAGTGAACGGAAACATACGCATCGCCGGCAATCCCTTCGGCTTTATGCGCACCAATGAGAAATACACCGACTGCGTGCTCCGCGCCGAGTGGCGCTGGGTGGGTGAAGGCACCAACAGCGGTATCTTCAGCCTCGTGCAGGACGGACTGCTCGCCTGGCCAAATGCCATCGAGTGCCAGCTCAAGGCCGGCTCGGCAGGTGACGTAGTCCTGCTCGGCGGTTCCGATGTGAAGGAACTCGAAGTTCCCGCAGGCAGCGAGCGCCCCCGTTTCCCGATGGTCCGCAAGGAAGCCGATTCAAGCGAGAAACCCGACGGTGAGTGGAACCTTGCAGAGATCGTTGTGACCAGCGACGGCGGTGTCGACATCACCATCAACGGCGTTCACCAGAACCACGTGACCAACAGCAATTACACCGAAGGATACTTCGCCCTGCAGAGCGAAGGAGGCCCTCTGGAGTTCCGTAACGTGACTGTTACACGCCTCGCAAAATGATAAGATTCCTGCTTGCAGTACTGCTGGGAGCCGGTTTCGTGTCGGATTGCAACCGTGCCCAGGAGCCTGAGGCAGCCCCCGCAGAAGAGTGGGTTGCCGGCAGGTCCGTCACGGCTGCAGTGATAGAAAGCTGGGGCGGGGAGGAGAGCTGCTTCACCGTGATGCCCATCGACAGCGCGATGAAGGCCTCTATGATCGCCGGCGGTTCCTATCCTGCCGGCGGCGCCCTCATCAGCGTCGACGAACTGCGCTGCATCAGGGTGCTGCACGTCAATGCTGACCTCGACACGCTGTGCGGAGAGATGGTCTGCAACAAGGCTATAGCTGACGACCTTCTGGCCATATTCCGCGAGCTCTACCACCATTCCTATCCGATCGAGAGGATGGTGCGCATCGACGAATACGGGGCCGACGACGAGAAGTCGATGAGGGCCAACAACAGCTCCTCGTTCTGCTACCGTGTCATCGCCGGAAGCACCAGGCTCTCGAACCACGCCAAAGGAATGGCTGTGGACCTCAATCCGCTTTACAATCCCTACGTCAAGACCACAGACGGCAAGACCGTCATCCAGCCTTCGACCGCAGGCGCGTATGTGGACCGCAACGGAAACTATCCCTACAAGATAGACAAGAACGACCTGGCCTACAAGCTGTTCATCGCCCACGGCTTCACCTGGGGCGGCTCGTGGACCAGCCTCAAGGATTACCAGCATTTCGAAAAATAACAACCTACAGATATGAAACTTCGTTTTCTCGCCGGAGCGCTGGCATTGCTGCTCGCCGTTCCAGCACTTGCGGCATCGCCGCGCACCTATCAGCTCAGTTCCCCTGACGGAAAGCTCACCCTCGAAGTCCAGGCAGTGCCCGGTATAAGTTACCGGCTCAGCTGCGAAGGAACTCCCGTGATGGCTCCTTCAGCCCTGTCAGTGCAGCTTGCCGACGGAACTGCCTATGACGGAAACGTACGCTTCGAAAAGGCTCTCCGCCGTTCGGTGGACGGCAGCTTCGAGGCCCGTGTCTACAAGCGTGCCGTCGTCAGGGAGAAATACAACGAGCTGACTCTGCGCTACAAGACCTTCGACTTAGTCTTCCGCGCCTATGACGCCGGCATCGCCTGGCGCTTCGTGTCCCGCTCCAAGAAGCCTTTCATCGTAGTGGACGAGCAGGCCGAATTCCGCTTTGCGGAGGATGTCGAGGCCACCGTGCCCTACGTGAAGCAGGACTCACCGCGCGACCCCTTCCTGAACAGTTTCGAGGCATACTATGACATCCATCCCCTGAGCGCCTGGCAGCAGGACCAGAAGGCCTTCCTTCCGGTATCCTTCAGGATGGCCAACGGATGGCGGGTGAACATCACCGAGTCAGACCTGCTGGACTATCCCGGAATGTATCTGAAGCATCTCGGAGGAGCTGCGCTCGGCGGCCTGTTTGCTCCCTATCCCAAGCTCATCGAGCAGGACGGCTACAACAAGCTGCAGGGCATCGTGCGCACCACCGAGGATTATATAGCCAGGCAGCCCGCAGGAGCATCCCTGCCCTGGCGCATAGTGGCCGTTGCTGAGAAAGACAGCCAGCTGCTCGACAGCGACCTCGTCTATGAACTGAGCCGTCCCGCAGCCGACACCGACTGGAGCTGGGTGAAGCCCGGCAAGGTCGCCTGGGACTGGTGGAACGACTGGAACATCCACGGTGTGGACTTCCGTGCCGGCATCAACACCCAGACCTATAAGTACTACATCGACTTCGCGGCCGCCAACGGCATCGAATATGTCATCCTCGACGAGGGCTGGGCGGTGAACCTGCAGGCCGACCTCTTCCAGGTCGTTCCGGACATAGACCTTCCCGAGATTGTGAACTATGCCAACTCCAAGGGCGTGGGCATCATCCTCTGGGCAGGATACTATGCGATGGACCGCGACGTGGAGGGCATCTGCAAGCATTTCTCGCAGATGGGCGTCAAGGGCTTCAAGATCGACTTCATGAACCGCGACGACCAGCTGATGGTCGACTTCTACACCCGCGTGGCTGAGACTGCCGCCCGCTATCACCTGCTGGTGGACTTCCACGGCGCCTTCAAGCCCAGCGGCCTTCAGCGTCCCTATCCCAACGTGATCAACCACGAGGGCGTGGCAGGTCTCGAGCAGATGAAATGGGCCCAGCAGAATGTCGACCAGGTGACCTACGACGTGCAGATTCCCTTCATCAGAATGTTCGCCGGTCCCCTCGACTACACCCAGGGCGCTATGCGCAACGCCACCCGCCGCAACTACAGACCCGTGAACAGCGAGCCGATGAGCCAGGGTACGCGCTGCCGCCAGCTTGCCGAATACGTCATCTTCGAAGCTCCGCTGACTATGCTCTGCGACGCTCCGACCAGCTATATGGCCGAGCCTGAGTGCCTGAAGTGGATGGCAGCCATTCCTACCGTATGGGACCAGACCGTGGCCCTCGACGGCCGCATCGGCGACTATGCCGCCATCGCCCGCAGCAAAGGCGGTTCCTGGTATGTGGGCGCGATGACCGACTGGGATGCCCGCGACCTGGAGATCGACCTCGGCGCATTCCTCTCGGACGGAACTTACCGCGTGGAGATATTCCGCGACGGTCCCAACGCCGACCGCACTGCCAGGGACTATGTCCACGAAAACAAGACCGTCACAGTGTCTTCGTCAAACCGCAGTATGACCATCCATATGGCTCCCGGCGGAGGCTGGACCGCGCGCTTCACCAGGCAGTAGCGGCCGCCCTTTGCAGATGAGCACGATTATTGCTATTTTTGCTCCACATTCAAACGATTATCCGATGAAGAAATTGATGATACTGGCCTTCGCACTGCTCGCAGGCGTGTTCACGGCCAACGCACAGATATCGATAGGCGCCAACTCCGGCGGAGTACTCGGAGGCGACACCAACAAGAACGCGACCTTCGCTCCCGGCTATTTCGGAGAACTGCAGTTGCGTTATATCATGAAGAACGGATGGTATGTGTCGTTCGCTCCCCGTTTCGAGAGTTCGAGCTACCAGAGCAAGGCCACCAGCCCGGACGAGTTCTACTATTACACCAACTCGATGGAGTTTCCGTTCCACTATGGCTTCAGCAAGCCGACAGGCGACAAGATCAATTTCTTCCTCGACTTCGGTCCGTCGATGCGCTGGATAATGACCAACGACTGGTACGGCCCCGTATACGGCGTGAGTCTCGGCAGCAAGATCCATCCCAAGGCCCTCGGCTACAACAATCTCTTCAACTGCGATGTGGGTGCAAACATCGGTCTGGAGGTCTGGAACCATATGAAGATCTATGCGGGCTTCGACTTCGGAGTCCTTCCCGAGAATACCAAGGCATTCCTCGAGAACTTCCAGGTGGATCCTACACATCCGTTCTCGGTCCGCGTGGGCGTGGGTTATTTCTTCACTTTCAAGAGGAGACATTAGAAGACTGATATAAATGAAAAACGGCCGGATGGAAGTCCGGCCGTTTTCTTTTCCACAAACAGGCGTCTATGCCCCGTGGAAATAGTAGTTCGCCTCGATGTCCTTGGTGAGCTCGGTGAAGAGCTTCTCCTCGAGGTCGGAGGCCACCCTCAGGGCTTTTGTGAGCCATTGGTCGGACCATTTCTGGAGCAGGCTGACGGCTTCTGCCGGGGCGTCCTTGTGTCCCTTGCTCATCTTGACGAAGGCAGCCTCCAGCTTCTTCTGGCTTTCGGCCATATCGGCTTCGAACTTGGCGTAGCGCTTCTTGATGATGGGAGCGTACTTGTTGTAGTCGACCATTCCGAGGGCAGCCACCTTGCGGAAGGTCCAGTAGGCCGAACTCTTCTGGGAGAACTTGCGGCCGACGCCATAGGCCTTGGGGTATGAGGTGACTCCCTGGTAGAGGGGGAGGTAGACGCAGAGGTCCGCCATTCCCTCGGCCATATAGTCGAGCCTTCCTATCTCCTTGGGCAGGCCGGGCCTTACCTGGAGGATGTGGGTGTTGATGGTTCGGAATATCGATACGGGGCGGTAGGGCTCCTTGGGGTTGCAGTTCAGGTAGGGGTCGTGCTCCGTGCCGTCGTAGTGAGAGCGGAAGGCTTTCTTGATGTCTTCGACGGTCAGCTTGCGGTCGGCTTTCTGGTAGACGGGGAAGTCGTTGACCTTGACGTCAGTCTTCACCGAAGGGGTGAACATCTGCTGCAGGTACCACACGCGGGGGTAGTTGTAGGTCTTGTCGTTCTCGCACTCGAGGCAGTACGCTTCGTGGAAGTCGAACTTGCCGGTGAAGAGCTTGTGCTCGCGCGCCCACTCCACGAGGTCGGCCGATGCCAGGTCTTCCTTCGGGTCGTATTCGCGGTAGCGGCTCTGGTTGCCCGACACGAAATACTTGTCGGCCGGCATCTTCTTGGCGAGCCAGCGGTGGCCGCCTGCGTTCTCGACATACCAGGTTTCCTTCTCGTCCATAAAGGCTATACCGAAGCCTTCGGCGCTTCCGTATTTCTCGATGAGCTCGCCGAGACGGAGCACGCCTGCGCGGGCGCTGTCGATGTAGGGAAGTATTATCTGGAACACGCAGTTCTCTGCCAGCCCTTCAGGGACGTAGGGGTCGAGGGCGAGCACTTCTTCCTTAGAGAAGATAGTCTCGGTGGAGCTCATTCCCACGCCTGCGTCGTTGAAGCCGGCTTCGCCCCAGTGGTAGGGGAGGTCGGCCCTCTCGAGGGCGCTGAATGCCCTTCTGGTCGGAGGCAGGGGGCAGCGGAAGGGACTGTCGAGGGCGACGAATTCTTCCGGGCCTTTGCCGGCGGGATACCAGGCGAGGCGGGTGGCCTTTATCGCCTTGGAGTCGTCGGAACGGGCGTAGATCATAGATCCGTCGGCCATCTGTTTAGAGCCGACGATTATTGTTGTGCAAGCTTCGTTTGTCATATTATCCTATTTGTATCCGAGGGCCTTCAGCAGAAGGTCTTCCATTATTTCATATCCGGCTGCGTTGGGGTGCACGGTGTCGTCAGCATATTTGGTGTCGATCTTGCGGCCGTCGGAGCTGAGCAGTGCGTCGTGATAGTTGACGTAGGTGATGCCGTGCCTGTCGCAGTATTCCCTGATCCTGGCGTTGAGGCTCTCGACCTTCTCCAGGTGGTTCTTGGCATCGGGACGCCAGAAGAACGAGTATGAAGGCAGCAGCGAGCATATCACGGGGCGGATGCCGTTGATCCAGCAGAGCTCAACCATACTCTGGATGTTGGCGAAGGTAGCGTCTTCGTTATATTCGTCGAGGTTCTCGGCGATGTCGTTGATGCCTGCCAGCAGGACCATCGTCGAAGCCTGGATGTCGATCACGTCGGCCCTCATACGGAGCAGCATCTGTGC
>JAGCFF010000094.1 GCA_017650285.1 Bacteroidales bacterium | reverse complement strand
TTATTCAGGGATGGCAATGGATGCGAGGGCGGCGTCCATACGGGCGAGAGTCTCTTCCTTGCCGATGAATTCGCAGATTGCGAAGATGCTGGGGCCCTGGCTTATACCGAGGATCGCCAGACGCAGGCCGTTCATCATACGGCCGAGCGGCAGACCGTTGTCAGCAGCCCACTGGCAGATATAAGGCTCAGTCTCGGCCACTGTAATGCTGTCCAGGGAGGCGAACTTCTCGCGAAGGGTCCTGAACCTTTCCACATCCTCCGCCTTCCAGAACTTGGATACTGACTTCTCGTCGTAGCTGGCGGGAGCCTCGAACATATAGAGGGTCAGAGGAAGCAGGTCCTTCAGAAGGACGGCCCTTTCCTTGATGAGTGAAACAGCCTTGGCTGCACGCTCTCCGGTCACTGTGATTCCGCGCTGAGCGAGCATATCTTTCAGCTGTGCGCCGAGGAACTCGTCGCTGCTGTTGCGGATATACTGGGCGTTGAACCATTTGGCCTTGTCCTGGTTGAAGCGGGCTCCGGATTTGCTGACCTTCTCCAGCGAGAAAGCTTCCACAAGCTCGTCCATAGAGAAGATCTCCTGCTCGGTGCCGGGATTCCAGCCCAGGAGGGCCAGCATATTGATGAATGCCTGAGGCAGATAACCTTCCTCACGATAGCCTATAGACACTTCGCCTTCGGCTGAATGCCATTCCAGAGGGAATACGGGGAAACCGAACTTGTCGCCGTCGCGCTTGCTCAGCTTGCCCTGCCCCTGCGGTTTGAGAAGCAGCGGAAGGTGGGCGAAGCGGGGCTGGCTGTCAGTCCAGCCGAACGCCTTGTAGAGAAGGTAGTGCAAGGGCAGTGACGGAAGCCACTCCTCTCCCCTGATCACGTGACTGATCTCCATCAGATGGTCATCTACGATGTTGGCGAGGTGATATGTAGGCAGGCCGTCAGCCGACTTATACAGCACCTTGTCGTCAAGAGTGCTTGTGTTGATCGAGATATGGCCGCGGATGATATCGTCCATCTCCACATTCTCGTTCTCGGGCATCTTGAAACGGATCACCCAGTGGTTGCCACCTGCGAGACGGGCCTTCACCTCGTCCTCGGCCAACGCCAGGGAGTTGTTGAGGCTGCCGCGGACCGCCGCATTGTATGAGAAGCTCTTGCCCTGGGCTTCGGCCTCCTTGCGGAGGACATCAAGCTCTTCTGCGGTATCGAACGCGTAATAGGCGTTTCCGCTCTCTACAAGCTGCAGCGCGTATTTGAGATATATCTCCTTGCGCTCGCTCTGGCGGTAAGGAGCGTGGGGGCCTCCTTCGCGGATACCTTCGTCCAGCTTGATCCCGCACCATTCAAGGGCTTCCATAATATATTCCTCGGCACCGGGAACGAACCTTTGTGAATCGGTGTCTTCGATACGGAGGATGAAATCTCCGCCTTCGTGACGTGCAAAAAGATAATTATAGAGAGCTGTGCGGACTCCGCCGATATGAAGCGGACCTGTAGGACTGGGGGCGAAACGAACCCTTACGCGCCTTTGACTAGTCATTGCAGATTGTATTATTATAAAAAAATAAACCGCCCGGAAGCAGTTTATTGTACTCGATAGGAGAATCGAACTCCTATTTAGAGATTGAGAATCTCTTGTCCTAACCGTTAGACGAATCGAGCGTTAGTGGAATGCAAATATAAAACTTTTTTTATAAATCCCAGTGCCTGAAGCATTTTTTATGCATCATTGCCTGATGAATCTGTACACTATGCTGCCAATCTGGGGGTCTGGAGCTGTCGTAGAGGCTGTGAAACGGGATTTCTGGGCTGCCGCCACGGCGAAGTTCCAGAGCGAAGCATCCTTGGCCGAGGCGCTTTCTATGACTTCAGCCTTGATCACCCTTCCCTTCTGGTTGACATAGATCTTGACACTGACGTCACCTCCGCCATAGCCCCTGTAGGCAGGCACCGGCAGGCTCTGGGCCTTGCGGTCCTTCAGGTCATAGGATATGACCGACGGGCCTGAATAGGCCGGAGCATTGTTGTTGTCGGACTTCTCTTCCTTGGCGTCGAGGCTGGCGAAGTTCTGGGCCTCCGCGGCATCCATCTGCTTTGAAAGCTGGGCTGCCGCATCGAGCTTGCGCTGGAGTTCGCGGGCTTCGTCATATACTCTCGAAGGATTGGCATTGCGGTCGTCGCGAAGACGCTCGTTGGCATCCACGGCGACATTACGCACCTGGGATGACTGCGAGCGGGCCATTGCCAGCAGGTTGTCGACCTCTTCGCTGACCATCTGCCTCATCTGCTCCACCTCCTTCTCCTTCTGGCGCTGCTCCTGCCTGGTGAAATCGAGCACGAAAGTGTTCTCCTTGCTCACCACACCGCCTATCGAAGCGATGAGCAGGATGATGATCAGGGAGAAATGGAAAATCAGGGTAGTATAGAGACCCACCCTGTTCTCTCTCTTATGATTTTCCTTTGACACTTTAAATGTGGCCCAGTGCTTTTTCTATCCTGGCCAGAAGCATATCTATAGCCACCTTGTTGTGGCCGCCCTGAGGTATGATAATGTCAGCATAGCGCTTGCTCGGCGCGATGAACTGCAGGTACATGGGCTTGACGGTATTGGTATACCGCTCGATAACCCAGTCTACATCCTTGCCCCTGGACGCGATGTCGCGGACCAGGATGCGCATGAAACGGTCGTCATCATCGGCGTCCACAAAGATCTTGATGTCCATCTGGTCCATCAGCTCCTTGTGGCAGAAAGCCAGGATTCCTTCGACTATTATCACCTCTGCGGGTTCCACGTGGACCGTTTCGGTCTTGGAGCGACCACAGGTGATGTAGGAATAAACAGGCTGCTCAATGGCCTGGCCTGCGCGGATCATCTTCAGGTGTTCGGTCAGCAGGGCGAAGTCGACCGCATCGGGATGGTCGAAATTCATACGCCTCTTCTCCTCTTCGGGAAGGTCTCCGTTGTCCTTGTAGTATGAATCCTCGGGAATCACCACCACACGGTCCTGGAAAGCTTTCTGGATAGTGCTTACAACCGTTGTCTTGCCTGAACCGGATCCGCCGGCTATACCAATGATGAGCATATCGATATCAGTTAAAAATCAGCATTCTTGGGGGTGCGCGGGAACGGGATCACGTCGCGGATGTTGGTCATACCCGTCACGAACATCAGCAGGCGTTCAAATCCCAGGCCAAAGCCGCTGTGCGGAGCTGTTCCGAAGCGGCGGGTGTCGAGATACCACCAGAGGTTGCGGGTATCCATCTTGCGGTCGGCGATAACCTTCTCGAGCTTTTCGAGAGACTCCTCGCGCTGCGAACCGCCGATGATCTCACCGATCTTCGGGAAGAGCACGTCCATTGCGCGGACAGTCTTGCCATCCTCGTTCATCTTCATATAGAAGGCCTTGATCTCCTTGGGATAATCGGTAAGGATGACCGGCTTGCGGAAGTGCTGCTCCACGAGATATCTCTCGTGCTCGCTCTGGAGGTCGATGCCCCAGCCCACGGGATAGTCGAACTTGACGCCCTTGGTGGCAACGGCATCTTCGAGAATCTTGACGCCTTCGGTATAGGTCAGCCTTACGAAGCTGTCCTTGAGGACGCCCTGAAGACGCTCGATGAGCTCCTTGTCGAACATATCGTTGAGGAACTTAATGTCATCGGCGCAGTTGTCGAGAGCATACTGCACGCAGTATTTGATGAACTCCTCGGCAAGGTCCATATTGTCGGTGATGTCGTAGAACGCCATCTCGGGCTCGATCATCCAGAACTCTGCCAGGTGTCTCGGGGTATTCGAATTCTCGGCGCGGAAAGTCGGGCCGAAAGTGTAGATGTTGCCAAGAGCCATAGCTCCGAGCTCGCCTTCCAGCTGACCGCTCACGGTGAGGGAAGTCTGACGGCCGAAGAAGTCGGCTGCGAAATCCACCTTGCCCTCTTCAGTCTTGGGAACGTCGTTCAGGTCAAGGGTGGTAACCTGGAACATCGCACCTGCGCCCTCAGCGTCGCTGGCTGTGATCAGAGGGGTGTGCAGATAGAAGAAGCCCTTGCTGTTGAAGAAGTTGTGGATGGCGAAAGCCATAGCGTGACGGATCCTCAGCACGGCGCCGAAAGTGTTGGTGCGCGGGCGGAGATGAGCCACCTCGCGGAGGAATTCCATGCTGTGGCCCTTCTTCTGGAGAGGATAGGTGGCATCGGCAGTGCCGTAAATCTCGATTTCGTCAGCCTGGATCTCCACTGCCTGTCCGCTTCCCATAGAAGCTACGAGACGGCCTTTGGCAGCGATGCAGGCTCCGGTGCCTATCTGCTTGAGAAGCTCTTCGTCGAACTTCGCGGCATCGCAGACTATCTGAATGTTATGTATGGTAGATCCATCGTTGAGAGCGATGAAAGATACGTTCTTGTTTCCTCTTTTGGTCCTTACCCATCCCTTTGCCAAGACATCCTGACCGGGCTCGAGAGCAAGGAGTTCCTTAACCTTCAATCTTTTCATAGTTCAATTATTACAGTTTTCTCTTGACCTCGACGATAGTGTAGGACTCTATCATGTCGCCGATCTTGATGTCATTGTATCCTTCGATGTTCAGACCGCAGTCGAAACCTGAGGCAACTTCCTTGACATCGTCCTTGAAGCGCTTCAGCGAGCCGAGCACGCCTGTGTAGACCACGATGCCGTCCCTGATGACGCGTACCTTGGCGGCACGGGTCAGCTTGCCGTCGCGTACCATACATCCGGCGATGGTACCCACCTTCGAGATCTTGAAGGTCTCGAGAACCTCGGCCGTAGCCGTGATCTCTTCCTTCTCCTCGGGAGCGAGCATACCTTCGATACCGTCCTTGACCTCGTTGATGGCGTCATAGATGACTGAGTAGAGACGTATCTCGATGCCTTCCTTCTCCGCCATCTTGCGGGCATTGGCGCTGGGTCGCACCTGGAAGCCGATGATGATGGCGTTGGATGCTGCGGCAAGCAGGACGTCGCTCTCGGAGATGGCACCTACGGCACGGTGGATCACATTCACCTTGACCTCCTCGGTAGAAAGCTTGATGAGCGAATCGGTGAGAGCCTCGATAGAACCGTCCACGTCGGCTTTGAGCACGATGTTGAGCTCCTTGAAGTTGCCGATTGCGATACGGCGGCCGATTTCCTCGAGGGTGATGTGCTGGGTTGTCTTGATGCCCTGGATGCGGATGAGCTGCTCGCGTTTGTTGGCGATATCCTTGGCCTCTTTCTCGTCGTCGAGCACGTTGAAGTTGTCACCTGCGGTGGGAGCGCCGTTCAGACCGAGCACGGAAACGGGAGTCGAAGGCCCTGCGGCGTCGATCTTCTGTCCCCTCTCGTTGAACATAGCCTTCACCTTGCCGGAATAGCAGCCGCTGAGCATCACGTCGCCGACGTGCAGCGTACCGCCCTGCACCATAATGGTGGCAAGATAGCCGCGGCCCTTGTCGAGAGACGACTCGATCACGCTGCCGACGGCGTTCTTGTTGGGATTGGCCTTGAGTTCGAGCATATCAGCTTCGAGAAGCACCTTGTCGAGCAGCTTGTCGACGTTGATGCCTTTCTTGGCGGATATTTCCTGGCACTGATACTTGCCTCCCCAGTCTTCGACGAGGATGTTCATATTGGCCAGCTGCTCCTTTATCTTTTCGGAGTTGGCTCCGGGCTTGTCTATCTTGTTGATGGCGAACACCATCGGCACACCTGCAGCCTGAGCGTGGTTGATAGCCTCGATGGTCTGGGGCATCACGGCGTCGTCGGCGGCTACTATGATGATGGCGATATCGGTGATCTTGGCACCACGGGCACGCATCGCGGTGAAGGCTTCGTGACCGGGAGTATCCAGGAATGTGATATGGCGTCCGTCGGGAAGCTTCACGTTGTACGCACCGATGTGCTGGGTGATACCGCCAGCCTCGCCTGCGATCACATTGGTCTTGCGGATGTAGTCCAGGAGCGAGGTTTTACCGTGGTCGACGTGACCCATAACGGTGATGATGGGCGGACGCTCGACAAGTTCTTCGGGCTTGTCCTCTTCCTGCGATATGCTGCCCTGGGTATCCGCGTCCACGAATTCGATCTTGTATCCGAATTCTTCAGCCACGAGCACGAGGGCCTCGGCGTCGAGACGCTGGTTGATGGACACCATAAGGCCGAGGTTCATGCAGGCCTCGATGACCTTGGTCACCGGCGTGTTGTTCATAAGGATGGCCAGATCGTTGACGGTCACGAACTCCGTAACTTTCAGGATATTGCTCGTGGCCATTTCCATACGGTGCTCTTCTTCCATCTTCTGCTCGAAGAGGTCCCTCTTCTCGCGACGGTGCTTGGCACCCTTGGTCTTGCCCTTGCCCTCGGTCATACGGGCGTAGGTCTCTTTTATCTGTTTCTGGATCTCTTCCTCGTCGAGTTCGGCTTTCACGAACTTGAAGGTTTCCTTGCCACGGCCACGGCCTGCATTCGCGTTGCGGCGGCCGCCCTGGTTGCCCTGGTTGCCGTTGCTGTTGACATCCACCTTGTTGGCTCCGCTCTTGTGGATACGCTCTCTCTTGCCTTTGTGGCCTTTGGCTTTGTCCTTGTCGGCCCTGGCCTCGTTCTGCTGGTCGTTCTTGGGAGCGGCGGGCTTCTTCTCGAACTTGCTCAGGTCGATGGTACCGCTGATCTTGGGACCCTGGAGCTTCTCGACCTTGGTCTCGATATACTCGGGAGCGGCAGGTTTCTCCACAACGGGCTTGGGTTCGGGCTGCACGGGCGCCTGGGGTTTCTCCACAGGCTTCTCTTCTACCTTCTCAGGGGCTTTGGGAGCTGCAGGCTTGTCCAGGTCAATCTTTCCCAACACCTTGATGTCGCGGTGGTCAGAAGGAACGTTTTCGGGAGTTTTGGGTTCCACCACCTTGGGCGCTTCGGGTTCAGGTTTCTTGACTTTCGGCTTGTCTGCGAGGACATTCGTCTTGATGATTATCTCTTTCTCGATCTCAGCGTCGTCGGCACTGTCGCGGTGCTGTTCCACCTTGTCGGTGATTTCCTTGACAGTAATGGCCACTTTGCGGGACTGCTCCTTGATGAGCTGTTCCTTGCTGAACTCTTTCTCCACAAGGGCGAAAGCTTCGGCGCTGATCTTCGCACCGGGGTTGGCATCCACGTCAATCCCTTTCTTTTTCAGGAATTCGACGAGGGTTCCAAGACCGATATTGAAGTCTTTCAATATCTTGCTTATTCTGATTGTTCCTTCTGACATATATTAAAATCTCCCGTTTTCTTTTTTTAAAATTAATCTTCGAATTCCGCTTTGAGGATTCTCTGCACTTCCTCCACAGTCTCCTCTTCCAGGTCGCTGCGGCGTGCGATTTCATCTACAGGCAGTGCGAGCACGCTCTTGGCGGTATCCAGACCGATGCTCTTGAGCTGGTCGATGATCCAGCCCTCGATCTCGTCGCTGAATTCCTCGAGCATAACGTCTTCCTCGTCGATCTGCTCGTTCTCGTCAACCTCGCGGTAGGCTTCGATGTCATAATCGGCAAGCATACCGGCCAGCTTGATGTTGCTGCCGCCCTTACCGATTGCAAGAGAAACCTCCGAAGGCTTGAGATATACGTTCACACTCTTGTTGGCTTCGTTGAATTCCATTGAAGAAATCTTGGCGGGGCTGAGGGCGCGCTGGATAAGCAGCTGCTTGTTGCTGGTCCAGTTGATGATGTCGATATTCTCGTTGCGAAGCTCGCGGACGATGCCGTGGATACGTGATCCCTTGACGCCCACGCAGGCTCCCACGGGGTCGATCCTCTCATCGTAAGACTCGACTGCAACCTTGGCCCTTTCACCGGGGATGCGGACAACCTTCTTGATGGTGATGAGTCCGTCGAAGATCTCCGGAACTTCCTGCTCGAACAGTCTCTCCAGGAAAACGGGAGCCGTTCTCGACAGTGTGATCACCGGGGTGTTGTTGCGCATCTCCACGCTGATGATGACGGCCTTCACGGTCTCACCCTTGCGAAAATGGTCGGTAGGGATCTGCTCGGTCTTGGGGAGTACGAGTTCGTTGCCGTTCTCGTCCATCACCAGGACTTCCTTCTTCCAGGACTGGTATACCTCGCCGACGATGACTTCACCCACGCGGTCGCGGTAGTTGTTGTAGAGATTGGCCTTCTCGATGTCCATGATGCGGCCTGACAGGTTCTGGCGCAGATTGAGGATGCCGCGGCGGCCGAAGCTTGAAAGCTCCACCTTCTCAGTGTAGTCCTCACCCACTTCGTAAGAGTCGTCGATGGCCCTCACCTCTTCGAGAGAAATCTCGGTTGCGGGATTTTCCACAGTCTCCACCACCTGACGGGTCCTCCAGATCTCGAAGTCACCCTTGTCGATGTTGATGATTATGTCGAACTGGGCATCCTCGCCGTACATCTTTTCGAGCTGTGTGCGGAAAACATCCTCCAGCACGCTCATCATAGTGGGGCGGTCAATGCTCTTGAGTTCTTTGAATTCAGCAAATGTGCTTATAAGGTTCAAACCTTCCATGTCAATAAGTTTATATTTTTAAAATTTTATTACTGCTTTGGCTGACTTGATCTCCGAATACTTCAGAGTCTGGTGTTCGGTCTCGCGGACTTTCTTCTTCTTTCCCTCCACTGCCACGAGCTTCTCGAAAGAAATCTCGAACTGCTCGTCATCCGCACTCTCGAGGACAGCTTTCTGACGGTGTCCGTCGCGGAATGTCACTTCGATCGGGCTTCCCACGAACTTGCGGTACTGCCTCGGAAGCTTGAAAGGAGCCGTAAGACCGGCCGAGCCCACGGTGAGGGAGAAATCCTCCACGTCGCGGTCAAGCCTGCCCTCTATGAAGCGGCTCATCTCCACGCAGTCATCGAGAGTCACGTCGCGACTGTCCGACTCTATGGTGATGTCAATGTCATTGTCTGCCGACACCTTGATGTCTACCAGGAAGAGGTCCTTCCCGTCGAGATAGGCGGCAGCTGCCTGTTCCAATTGTTCCTGTTGCTTCATATAACAAAAAAAGAGGACTTTCTGTCCCCTCAAATCGGTCGCAAATATACACATTCTGAACTATATAACAAATTTTTGTTACTCATTATTCGCCAAAAAGGGTTTTCTTTGCATAATAATTGCGAAGCAGCCTGAACACACTCTTAGGATACTATGGAAACAACGGCAAGGGAAATAGCACAGAGACTGGACGGAGAGGTTGTCGGTGACCCTGAAGTCAGGATAACAGCACCTGCGCGCATCGAATTCGGAAAGCCCGGGAACATCTGTTTCTTCGCCAACCCCAAATACGAGCGCTACGTCTACTCCAGCAAGGCTTCCGCAATCCTGGTCAACAGGGATTTCACGCCCGCGCAGCCGGTTTCCGCCACCCTCATCAAGGTTGACGATGCATATCAGGCTGTTGCGGAACTGCTGGCATATTTCCAGTCGCTGAAGAAGACCCGCCGCAGAGCAGGACTGCTGCACCGCATTTTCGGCCGCCACCGCATTGGCCGCGGCACACGCATCGGCAAAGGCACCTGGCTTGGCGATTATGTCACCATAGGCTCCGGGTGCCGAATCGGCCGCAACTGCACCATCTACCCGAACGTTTCCATTGCGGACAACGTGACTGTCGGAGACGACACCGTCCTTTATGCCGGAGTGCGCATCTACAGCGACTGCGTCATCGGCGACAGGTGCATCCTTCACGCCAACAGCGTCATCGGCTCCGACGGCTTCGGCTTCGCTCCGCAGGATGACGGCAGCTACAGGAAGATTCCCCAGACCGGCAACGTGGTCATCGAAGACGACGTCGAGATAGGCGCCTGCACGACTGTCGACAGGGCCACGATGGGATCCACCATATTGCACACCGGAGTCAAGCTCGACAACCTCTGCCAGATCGCGCACAACGTGGAAGTCGGAGCACACACCGTGATGGCTGCCGAAAGCGGCGCCGCCGGCAGCGCCAAGATCGGGGAATACTGCACCTTCGGCGGCAAGACTATGGTCGTAGGGCACATCTCGGTAGCCGACCACACGACCCTGGCCGCTGACAGCGTCATAACTAAGACCGTCCGCAAGAGCGGCCAGACACTTATGGGCTATCCGGCAATGGATGCAGACAAATACAAGAAGGCATATATCAGATTCAGACAGGGCGCAGAGGAAGAGCAATGAAGCAGCACACGGTCAGCAGATGCTATGAATTCAAGGGGAAAGGCCTCCACACCGGAGTCCTGACGGATATGCGCATACTTCCGGCACCTGCGGACCACGGCATAGTCTTCAGGCGCACCGACCTCGACGTTTCAGTCAGGGCCGTTGCCGGCAATGCCTGCGACGTGTCATTCAACACCACCCTCGAAGAGAACGGGGCCAAGGTCATACTCGTCGAGCACCTGCTTTCGGCCCTCGCCGGACTTGGCGTGGACAATGCCCTGATAGAGATCGACAACGTCGAAGTTCCCGTGCTGGACGGCAGCGCACGGCCCTATGTCGAAGCGATCTGCGCCGACGGCCTTCAGGAGCAGCAGGAAGAGCGGAGGTTCATCGAAATCCGCGAACCTTTCACCTGGCACGACGACCGTTCTGACGCATGGATCGGATTCGAGCCCTGCGACCGCTTCGAAGCCCGGCTCACCATCGACTTCAACTCCCCTGTGGTCGGAGTCCAGACCTGCGATTTCGACAGCTCCGCCGACTACGCGTCACAGATTGCCCCCTGCAGGACCTTCTGCTTCTTCAGCCAGCTCGAGCAGCTCGCTGCCGCAGGCCTCATCAAGGGAGGAGATATGGACAATGCCATAGTTATCGTCGACCGCCCCGTCACCGCCGAAGAGGTGGATCGCATCGCCCGGCTCTTCAACGCCCGGGACGTGGAAGTCCGCCAGGGATATCTCAGCAACGTCAGCCTGCATTTCGACAACGAGTGCGCAAGACACAAGATGCTCGACCTGATCGGAGACTTTTCCCTCCTGGGAGCCCCTCTGAAAGCCAGGATCACCGCATACAAGACCGGCCACAGGGTCAACACTGCGGCAGCAAACCGTATTTTGAAACAACTGTCACAAGATACATTATGAGCGACCTGTACTATGTCCATCCCGACGCCAGGATCGGAAAGAACGTCACGATAGAACCTTTTGCATACATAGCAGCCGATGTCACCATAGGTGACGGGAGCTGGATCGGCCCTCACGCCACCATCTTCGACCACGTCAGGCTGGGGAGAGGCTGCAAGGTATTTCCGGGAGCCGTGATCGGCGCCGAGCCCCAGGACCTCAAGTTCCAGGGCGAAGTGAGCTATGTCGAGATCGGGGACAACACGACTGTCAGGGAATGCGCCACCATCAACCGCGGCACCGCGGCCAGCGGCAAGGCACTGACCAGGATCGGCAGCAACTGCCTCATAATGTCATACGCCCACGTGGCCCACGACTGCCGCATCGGCGACAACTGCATCCTGGTGAGCCACTGCGGCATCGCAGGAGAGACTGACATCGACGACTGGGGCATCATCGGAGGCGGGACTATGGTACATCAGTTCTCCCGCATCGGCGCCCACGCGATGGTAGGCGGAGCCAGCGGAGTCAACAAGGACATCCCTCCCTACATCCTGGCAGCCCGCAATCCCATCGCCTATGAAGGCATCAACATCGTAGGCCTGCGCCGGCGGGGCTTCACTCTCGAAGACATCGACACCATCAAGAGGATATACACCATCATCTACGACGAAGGCAACAACGTCAACGATGCCTGCCGCATCGTCGAGGAGATGTATCCCTCCAACAGGCACGCAAAAACGATCCTCGACTTCGTAAAAGCATCAAAGCGTGGAATCGTCAGATAAGAGCATTCCCATCCTGGGCACGGCCTATTTTCCGCCGGTGGAATATTTCCACCTGCTGGCCTGCTGTCCCAAGGTGATGGTGGAAGCCTGCGAGAGCTATCAGAAGCAGTCATACCGCAACCGCTGCCTCATCTACGCCTCGGGCGGGGTACAGGCCCTCCAGATTCCGGTGTGCCACGACAACATCCGCAGCGGCAGCGTGAGCGACATCGCCGTCGACTACTCCCGCGAATGGTTGCATCAGCACCGGATTGCAATAATTTCCGCATACCGCTCCGCACCGTTCTTCGAGTATTACTGGGACGGAATCGACGCGATACTGCAGTCAAGGCCTGCGCTGCTTTTCGACCTGAACCTGGCGCTGACAAGGCACATTGCCGCCGAGATGGAACTGCGGTGCGAGATACTGCCTACCGAGACTTTCGTCAAAGACGGCGGCCCGCTCGACTTCCGCAGCCGCATCCATCCCAAGTCCAAGGAAGGCCCGGTTTTCGAGTCAAAGCCCTATTATCAGATTTTCTCGCAGAAATCCGGATTCATCGGCAATCTCTCAATTCTTGACCTTCTTTTCCACGAAGGCCCGCAGGCAGCTGATTTCCTCAGGGGCTGATTCCGTAATCAGAAAAAAACGCGGCTCACCGCTCCGGCAGCCTGTGCCGGCCGGCAGTTTTCCATTACCTTGCCTGTATGGAAACGATCGATCTGGGACGTGCAGGCGAAGACGCCGCACTCGAATGGCTGCAGGAACGCGGAATGACACTGCTCAAGCGCAACTGGCGCTGCGGGCACTATGAGTTGGACCTCGTGATGGAATACGGCGACTCGATAAGGATAGTCGAGGTCAAGAGTCTCAGGGAAAGCGACGGTTTCGACCCTACCGTGAATATGACACCGGAGAAGTGCAGGAGGCTGGTCCACGCGGCCAGAAGGTTCCTGGCCGAAAACCCGGACTGCAAAGAGGTGTTTTTCGACGTGGTCGCCGTCATCTTCCGCAACGGCACCCCTCAAATCTCATATATTCCGTCCGCATTTTTGCCGATTCATATGTAAAAATCCTAAATTTGCATCTCAATCTTCAAAACGACAGATATGCTGAATCCCCTGACAGCCATTTCTCCCATAGACGGACGTTATTATTCTCAGACCGAGGCCCTGAGCGATTATTTTTCTGAATTCGCACTCATCAGATACCGCGTAAGGGTGGAAATCGAATACTTCATCGCACTTTGCGAGCTGCCGCTGCCCCAGTTGAAGGATTTCGACACAGCGCGCTTCGAAGCACTTCGCGGCATCTACCGCGACTTCACCCACGAAGACGCCCTTCAGGTCAAGGACATCGAGAAGACCACGAACCACGATGTCAAGGCTGTCGAGTATTTCATCAAGGACCGTTTCGACAAGATGGGAATCAGCCGCAGGCACAGTGAATTCGTTCACTTCGGACTGACTTCCCAGGACATCAACAACACCTCCGTGCCGCTGTCGATGAAGGAAGGCATAGCTGACTCCTACCTGCCGGCTCTCGACTCTGTGATCGACACGCTGGAAGGACTTGCCCAGGAATGGAAGGATGTGCCTATGCTCGCCCACACCCACGGACAGCCTGCTTCTCCGACCCGTCTAGGCAAGGAGATAGAAGTGTTCGTCACCAGGCTTTCGCTTCAGCGCAAGGATCTGCTCGACGCTGTCTATCCCGCCAAGTTCGGAGGCGCCACCGGCAACCTCAACGCCCATCACGTGGCTTATCCCGACACTGACTGGAACGCATTCGCAGACAGGTTCGTCTCTTCGCTGGGTCTCGACCGCTCCTACCCCACTACCCAGATCGAGCATTACGACTATCTGGCAGCCCTCTTCCAGAATCTTTCACGCATCAACACGATTCTGATAGACCTCTGCCGCGACTTCTGGACCTATATTTCGATGGAATACTTCAAGCAGAAAATCAAAGCCGGCGAAGTCGGTTCGTCTGCAATGCCCCACAAGGTCAATCCCATCGATTTCGAGAACGCAGAGGGCAACCTCGGAGTTGCGAATGCCGTCTACACCCACCTGGCAGCGAAGCTTCCGGTTTCAAGGATGCAGAGGGACCTCACCGACTCAACCGTACTGCGCAACGTAGGCGTTCCGGTGGCCCATTCACTGCTTGCACTCAGGTCGCTGCTCAAAGGTCTCGGCAAGCTCATCCTCAACCAGCAGAAGCTTGACGAGGACCTGCGCAACAACTATTCGGTAGTGGCGGAGGGCATTCAGACCATCCTGCGCCGCGAAGGCTATCCCAACCCCTATGAGACCCTCAAGGCGCTCACACGCACCAACAAGGGTATCACCAAGGCAGACATAGACGCCTTCATCGACACTCTCGAAGTTTCGGAAAGCGTCAAGGAAGAGCTGAGGGCCATCACCCCCGAAAGCTACACAGGAATCTAGTCGACCATTATCCTCTTGACACGGCTGTCGATAGAGGTAAAGATCTCATAAGGAATAGTCGCGATTTTCGAAGCCAGGTCAGCAGCCGTAGGTTTCTCTCCGAATATCGTGACGATGTCGCCGACCTGGGCGTCGATGCCGGTGATGTCTATCATACACATATCCATACAGATGCTGCCGATGGTCGGAGCCATCTTGCCGTTCACCTCGAAAGAAGCCTTGCCGTTGCCAAGATGACGGTTGAGTCCGTCCGCATAACCCACGCAAATGGTGGCGATGGTGTTGCCGTTCTTCGACAGCAGGCCCTTGCGTCCATAGCCCACGGTTCCGTCCTCGGGCTTGAGATGCTTGATCTGGATTATGGGGCAGCGGAAATATGAAGTCACCTGCAGCGGCTTGCAGTCATCGTAGCTGAAACCGTAGATTCCAAGACCAAGGCGGACCATATCCAGCTGGTATTCGGTGAAACGCTCGATGCCGGCAGTGTTCAGGATATGCCTCAGGGGACGGTATCCGATCGCATCGCTGATTCTCTCGCTCATCTGCTCGAAAAGTGCGATCTGGCCGCGGGTGAAGTCGTCGTGTACATATTCGTCGGCGGCTGCGAGATGCGAGTAGACCGATTCTACCCGAATGTTCTTGCGTCCGCGCAGGAAATCCATAAGGCCTTCAAGCTCCTGCTCCATAAAGCCCAGACGGTGCATACCCGTGTCGAGTGTTATATGGATGGGATAACCGGTGCGGCCGGCCTTGTCCACCTCGTCGCTGAAGCGCATCAGGGCCTCCATCGTAGGTATGCCTGGTTCGAGGCTGTATTCTATCATCTCAGGATAGCTCTCGGTGCCGGTGGTCAGCACCAGGATCGGCAGCTTGATGCCGTCCTTGCGCAGTCTGATGCCCTCCAGGGGAGTGGCGACTCCGAGATAGTCGACGCCGGCTTCTTCCAGCAGACGGGCGAACTCGGTAGCTCCGTGGCCATATGAATTGGCCTTCACCACCACGAGCATCTTGGTGCCCGGATTCAGTTTCGAACGGTAATATCTATAGTTGTTGAGCACAGCGCTGCGGCTTACCTCGAGCTGTGCGTGCGGAATAGTTTTCTTAATCTTTTCCATAGACCGCAAATGTAGGATTTTTATCGGTTATGGTGAACACAATTATGCCATTTGTATCGCCCACCAGACTGTCGACCGAGCCCTCTATGACAGACAACGGCTGCAGTTCCAGAGGCTTGCCGAGATAGACGTCGGCATTCTCTCCCCTGCTCATCATAGGCACTCCGTCGGCATAGGTGGCAAGCACGAAGCGGTCTATGCCTTTCTCTTCCGCGGCAGCCCTGGCCTGTTCGCAGATCGAACGGTATCCGATGTACGGATTGACCTGCTTCACCTGCAGGCCGAAGACGAATGCCGTCAGGTACAATCCGGCCGCAAAGCTGAAGACGGCTCCCTTGACATTGTCCCGGAAAGCGGCGACGACAGCCGCTACGGACCCTGCAACCAGCGGAACAAGCAGCCAGGGGCTGAGATTTCCTGCCAGGGTATCGGCACCGCTGCCCCTTGTGACGAAGAAGGCAACCGGAGGCACCACAGCCGCGATGAACAGCGGCACGAGCAGGGACCAGCGGACAAGCCTTCGGGCCTTGAGGGCCGGCAGCAGTATGAAAGCCGCATAGACGGCAAGCCCGACGGCCGGGAGGAAATATATGTCAAGCTTCGAACTTACAGCAGACAGCATCACCAGTATCACTCCCGCCGAGCAGGACAGGAAAAGCGCCCGGTCGTTCATCTCGCGGCGGCGGATGAAAGAGAGCACGACCGCAGCAACGACGAGAATGCACCAGGGAAACATAATGTACCAGAAATGCAACAGATAATAATAGACCGGAGCCTTGTGGTCGAAAGCGTCGACGGCCCTGTCGACAGTCTGATGGAGCAGAAGGTTGCGAAGGTACTCTCCTCCGCCCTCCCGCCAGGCCATCCAGAACCACAGTCCGCAGAGCAGCGCCAGAATGCCCCAGGTCAGCCACCCCCAATAGCGGCCTATGGTGCGCAGCTGCTTCTTCACCAGCAGGAAGGCCGGAACGCAGAGCAGCGGCACCAGGAAGCCTACGGCACCTTTGCTGAAGATAGCCAGGAAGACATAAACCGGGAACGCGATGCGAAGACGGAGCCTGCGGTCCCCTTCATACATACGGTAGAAGGTATAAAGGGCCAGCGTGATGAACATCGTCATCATCATATCCATCCTCACGGTTACTGCGCTTGCCGCAAAATAGAATGTCGCCATCAGGGCTGCCGCTGCCGCAGTACGAAGGTTGGCGGGCAGTGCAGAAGCACACCAGCGGTCAAGCACGGCCACCGTCACGAAGGCCGGTATGAGTGCCAGGAGCGACAGGTAAAGCATACTGTGACAGCCGAAGATCAGCCGGCCGGCCATCATCAGCCAGAAAAACAAGGGCGGCTTGTCGGCATAGGCCGTCCCGTGGTTGGCAAAGGCGAACAGATGTCCGTCGCGCAGAGCTTCGTCCACTATGCTGAGATAGCGGAGTTCGTTGCTGACAGTGGCGTCCCTGAAAAGCATCAGCGGCAGCAGGGCGGCGGCACAGAGTCCGAACAGAACTATGAGCTTTGGCGACTTCTGTTCCATATCATAAGATTACGGATGTAGGTCACAAGTCCGAAAGCCTGGCCGACCAGGAGCACCCAGTCGTGACGGATGGCGCCGTAGGTCACAAGGATGGTTCCGCCCACGATGCCTATTATCCAGAAGCCCACAGGCAGCAGGGATTCGTTGCGCTTGCGGGAATAGAGGAACTGATAGATGAAACGGACTGTGAAGACCAGCTGGCCGACAGTTCCCATAACTATCATCCAGCCGGGTATGAGGTCGTTGCGGAACAGATTGGCCACCGCAGCCTGCGGATCGCGCAGGAAAAGCACGGAAACCGCCACGAATGGAAGGGCGACAAGGGTTGTCACCAGAGGTATCCTTACGGCATCGGACAGCTTCTTCCAGACTCCCTTCATTCCCATATTCCACAGATAGATGAAATACGAAATGAACAGCCCGAGCATTATGGAAAAGTCGTTGCGCAGGTATGCGTAGACGAAATAAACGATGGAGGCGATCAGGCTGAGCACCCAGAAGATGGTCGGATTGACCACTTTCCGGCGCTTTTCCGACATCAGCCACTGCACCAGTATGCGGGCCGAGAACAAGCCCTGGGCTACAAACCCCAAAGCATATATATACCAGCTACTGTCCATTCAAAGTATCGTCCTTGATCTTATAGTCTATATAACGCTTGGCCATCCAGCGATATGCGAAGCAGTCTGCCAGCGGCCCCAAAAGCCTGTTGAACAGATGGTACTTGGAATGGCCGGCGGCACGGGGATAATGCCTCACCTCCACCTGCTTCACCTTGCCCGATGCCATCTGCGTCAGGGCGGGAAGGAAACGGTGCATGCCGCTGAACATCGGGAAGCGATGCGCCACATCGGTGCGTATCACCTTGAGCGGGCAGCCGGTGTCTGACACATTGTCGTGTGTGAACAGCCTCCTGAACCAGTTGGCGAATCGGCTCGACGCTCTTTTGACAAAACCGTCGTTGCGTTTGGCCCTTATTCCGGTCACCATCTCATACTGGTCGGCATACTGCAGCAGGAGATTGAAATCCATCACATCAGTCTGGAAATCAGCGTCGATATAGCCCAGAAAGGGAGAGAAACAATTGTCAAAACCCGCTTTCAGGGCACCGCTGAGGCCGGTGTTGCGTTCCAGCCCGATATAGAAGAAGTCCCTGTGTCTCGAGCAGAACTCCCTGACCAGTGCGGAGCCACCGTCATCCGAGCCGTCGTCCACGAACAGAGCGCACGCCGGAGACTTGCAGCACAGCGGCAGGAAGGTTGCAATATTCCTTTCCATCGCAGCCACATTCTCTTTCTCGTTATAGAAAGGAACGATTATGGTAAACTGATATTCTGACGTACGGTTCATATGTCATATGGTGGTTTGCAAAGATAAAAGAATATGGTTAACTTTAGAAGTTACACCCGGCTATTTGTACAAATGAAACCGATCCTCAAACGGCTGATGCACATATTGACTGCTGCCTTTCTGCTGGCTGCCGCAGGTTCGGATGCCGTATCGGCCGATGCCGCCAATGACCGTGGCCCACAGGTCATCATAAATGCCGCTGTCATTCCGGCCGCTTTCCAGGATGTGACTTTCGCCCAGCCCGACCCCCAGGCCTGGCTCGAATATCTCTTCAACAGCTATCAGGTCAACGCTGACGACATCACCGGCAGCGTGACAACCTATATGGAGGACAACCTTGGAAGCGCCTTCCAGTTCCGCTTCAGCATCCTCGATCCGGTGACATTGCCCGAAGATGCCTCCTACTACGGAGGCAACAACAGCTCAGGACTGGACAGTCACATCAACGACCTGTTCCTCCACGCCTGCACGGCGGCCGAAGCCGCGGGTGTCGACTTCTCTGGCTATGACAGCAACGGCGACGAGACCATAGACCTCGTGTTCGTCGTATTCCCCGGCAACAATGAAGGAGAAAGCGACAGACCCGATGACATCTGGCCTATGAACGACAATCTGGAAAGGCTGAAGAAGTACTACTCCGGAAAGAAGCTCGGACAGGTAGCCTGCTACAGCGAATTCTCCGGAGCCGACCGCCGGAACACTGCCGGAATCGGCACTATCTGCCACGAGTTGCTGCATACCATCGGCCTCCCCGACCTGTATGACGTCAACGGGCCGGCCGAAGGACAGTGCTCGCCGCTGTTCGGCAGCATCTCCATAATGGACAAGGGCAACCTCAACAACGACGGACGCACTCCCCCCTGGCTGGGTGCGGTAGAGAGGGAACTGCTGGGCCTCCTCCACACCGAAGAGGCAGTGGCAGGCCATCAGTACTACCTGCCCTCGATAGAGATATCCAACACCGCGCTGAAGATCCCCACCTCGAACGAGGATGAGTATTTCCTCATCGAATACCGCAGCGGAAACAAATGGGACACATACGCAGGCGGCAGCGGACTGCTTGTATACCACATCGACAAGTCCGACAACACGGCAGGTTCGATGACCGCGGCTGAGCGCTGGACAGTCAACGCCATAAACGGCTGCGCCGACCATCCCTGCGCCGCTCTGGTCGACGTGACCGGAACCGGCGACATCTCGGCCGTGTTCTATCCTGGAAGTTCCGGAACCACCGTGATCGTTTCGAACGAGAACGACGCTCTCTGGGAATGGAACGGCGACGGTGCGGGATATGGCATCAGGAACCTGACAGAGACGATAGCCCGGGCCGCCGAATTCAGCATCGTGCCCGACATATACTGGAGCCTGCCGCAGGTGCTCGAATGCAATGTCTTCGCCAACCAGAGAGATGCCAGACTGGAGTGGGAAACCGACAAGGACAGCGACGCCACCTGGCTCATCCGCTGGGGTTCTGCAAGGAGCATCCTTATGGAAACGGTCTACGCCGAGGGCAACGGACACACATTCAACAACCTGGCTGCAGGAGAAACCTATGTCTGCGACATCGTGGCCAGCAAGGACGGCGTCGAAGGCAAGAAATACCATATCGAATTCTCGACCATACCTGACTTGACCGACTATCCCCTTATCGCCATCGGGAAGAATCCCTTCTCCGTAGGGGACGTACTCCGTCTGCAGATCATCAACCTCGACCGGGAACCGGACGGGCAGAACTGGTACTATGACGGACAGGACTGGTCAGAACACAGCATTACCTTCACAGACAGGGGCAAGCATCAGATCAAGGTTTCATATACGATGGACGGTGTATCGTGGGAACACCTGGAAAAGACAGTGACAGTGGAATGAGACGCATCCTTCATATAGCTCCGAGACCGGTGCTCGCAATAATGGCGGTCATCCTGATGGCCTGCGAGTGCGGGGGGCCCTTGCCGCCGGATCCGCCTTCTCCTCCGCAGCCCCCTGTCGACACCAGGTCGGAAAGCCTCAAGGCTTTTATGGAAATGAGTGAAATCGGACTGTATGTGGAATCCGAAGGCATCATCATCTACGATGACCTGAATTATCAGAAGGCCTGGAGCACCGAAGAGGGGTCATTCCGTATCCAGAGGGACGACCAGGGCGCATACCTGAGCATCCGCAGTTCGGCTCAGTCCGCATCTTCTTCCTACCAGGTGGAATATATGGCAGGTGACCAGAACGTGACGCTGATGCTGCTCAAACTGCAGACTGTCCAGACCGGGCAATCCTGCATCTGGCTCTGGAACGAGACCAGAAAGACCGGCATAATAATGCCGGAGGGCATCATATAAATCAAGAAGAGAGTCCCAATGGGACTCTCTTCTCAGTTTACACAAGGTCAGAAAGATTATTTCTTTGCTGCGTCGAGAGATTCTTTTCTAAATTCTTTCATCAATTTAGAGATTTCAAGAGCGTTTTTGCGTGCGCGGGTACCGGCAGCTTTGTTGCCCTTAACAGCCTGTGCGTCGGCATTCTTGGTGAAAGCATCAATCTCAGCTTTGATTTGTGCAAGGAGTTTGTCCATGGTGTTAGTTTTTAGGTTATTGTAATTTCTGATAAGCGAATTTAACTATTGATTTTCTATTCTCCAAATAATTGTTGTATTTCAAAAGAATTGTCCTTGAAAACACCGTAATTCGGGTCTCTATCCTCTTCTGGGAGCCTTGCATCGCGCATTTTCACCCCAGACTTGGTCGCATTGTGCGACACGACGGAGCGGGGATCGGGAAGCGCCGGATAACTCCCGTTGACTACGTGATAGAGACAGGCGGCAATGTTGTCTTCCTGAGGACCGAAATCGTGATACAGGTCGTCGGGACGCAGGCCGGCGACAGGCTTGAGGCCGTCATCGGGAATGTTCTGGCCGGCTCCGTTGCAGTTGTAGAAGCAGATCGGCAGGAAAGCATACTCCAGATGAGTGTAAATCTCGTTGTCATACTCGTTCTGGTACTTCTTGTCATCAGGATACAGCAGCACATACATACCGTTGGGCTTGCCGTAGGTAGTGTCACCCACCTGCTGCACGTCCATCATAGTCTTCAGGCCGTTGAGGGTCATCTCGCTGGCTGAGGCTGTTCCGGGTCCGGTGATTATGTACAGCCTGTCGAGGTTGAGCGAAAGGTCGTTCCCTGCGGCATCCTTGATGCGTGTTACAGAGTATGACTTGTCGTACTTGCGCAGGTTGGAGTTGTGGGTCCTGGTAACGTACACCTGCCCTACCGCCGATGCGGGAGCAAGATAGTTGATCAGAGTGTCGCTGGCACGGGAATCTCCGCCTCCGTTATAGCGCAGGTCGAGGATGAGCTTTTTCACGCCTGCAGCGCGGAACTGCGCCATGCTTTCCTTGATGTCGTCGATCATCGGCTTGCCGTTGATGTCGCGGCCTGCCTGGAAACCGAGGTAGTTGAAATAGCCGACCTTCTCGTTCAGTCCGGGCCAGTCTTCAGAGTCGAATATCCTCGTGATCAGGCCGGGACGGGAGTTGAGGACCGTCGCCGCAGTAATATCCATCTCGCGGGCCTTGCCTTCCAGATCGATGAAAACGAAGGTCTGGGGCCTGGAAGTGGGAGGATTGTAGAAGACATTGCTGAACTGACCGCTGTTGACCAGTTCATCCTTGCTCTTGCCGTTGATGAAGGCAATGGTCCATCCCCTCTTCACGCCGGCCTTGTCGAAAGGAGAGCCCGGCTGCACATATCTCACCTTGACATCGTAGTCTTTGTAATACTCCAAGGGCTGGCCGAGAGAAGCACCGTATGTACCGTAGGCAGTACCCTGCTCGTCTGCGGCATATTCCTCTCCGGTCTCCATCCAGCTCCAGCGGTCCCTTCGTACCAGCATACTCTCGAAGAAGTCCTCGATCGACTCCCTTCCGGTATATCTGACGTTCTTCGGAAGTTCCGTGTTCCAGTAATAGTAGTAGTCCATCGCTGAGTGGATGTACTGCTTTACGGGCTGCATCGCGGCCACTTCGGGATCCAGATTTTCCTGACAGGCGCTCAGCACGGCCGTCAATACTGCCAATAATGACAAAAACCTAGTTTTCATCGTCAATTTCCAAAAGATAGATGACCTCCGAATCTTTCTGGAAATAGTACTGTTCCCTGGCGAACATCTCGAGGGTGTCTGCGTTGGAGGTCAACTGGTTAATTTTGTCAGTGGTCGCATCCGTGGCGTTGCGGTAATACAGCTTCTGCCTGTTCTGGTCGGAAATGGTGCTCAGGCTGCGGAACAGCACTATGGAGTTGTTGCGGTCGACGAAGCCTATCACTATAAGGAAGATGATGGTGGCTATGACGTACTTGTTGAGCACGATTTTCCATACGAGGCTCTTTTCCTTGAGAGTCTTTGCCTTATCGATGATATTCGCGAACAGAGCCATACGGACACGGTATTTCAGTGTGTAAAGTTAATCCAAAATTTGTATATTTACGCAAATTTGCAATCATAGAGAGCGTTATGTTCAAATCAAGTAATTTCAAGTATTTCTATCCCACTCTCAGCGAGAGCTGGATTCTCGTGCTCGTATTTGTCTTTCTGGGAAGCCTTGTCGGCGGAGTCGGAGCCCTGCTCGTGAAGAACACCGCACTGTCGACGTCCATTTCCTATATACTCACGATGATCCCGCCGTTCTGGTACATTGCAGCCAAGGCCAAAAAGAATGCGAATCCTGTACTGGAAGCACCTACATATGTCTGGATCGACAAGCCTCATTTCGGCAAGCTGGGCGCATTGCCTCTGTTCGTGCTGCTCGCCTTTGCCGTATGGGCGCTTTCCATAGTCACAGAACCCCTTGTATCCTGGATACCGATGCCTGACCTCATCAAGGAAGCATTCGACGCCGCTTTCGACGCATCGAAGCCCGTCGACCTGATAGTGTCAACCGCCATACTCGCCCCGATCTGCGAGGAACTGCTCTGCCGCGGAAATATGATGCGCGGCATACTGGTCCAGAAAGGCGTCGTGAAAGCCATCCTCTGGTCGGCATTCATTTTCGCCCTCATACACTTCAACCCCTGGCAGGCCATCCCCGCATTCATCCTCGGATGCTTCTTCGGTTGGATCTACTACAAGACTCACAGCATCTGGGCCTGCATCTTCATGCACTTCGTCAACAATGCGACTTCTGCTGCCCTGACCCTTCTCCTGCCTGATATGGGCGCCAACGAAACCCTCTCGTCAGTGATGGGCAAAGGCACCTATGCAGTAGTCTACTTCTCTGCCCTCGCAATACTTTGCGCTATTATCTATCTGCTTTACAAAAAACTGGACAGCTATGACAAAGTTGCATCCTTTGAAGTTCAATGCGATCCTCAAGAACCGGGTCTGGGGGGGGAGAAAGCTGACGACAGTCTATAATCAGACCCTTCCCGAAGACGGGACAGAAGCCGCCGGCCTCGATCCCGACCACATAGGAGAAAGCTGGATACTGAGCGATATGGGCGACGACGAGAGCGTTGTCAGCGAGGGTTTCCTCGAGGGCAACACGCTCGAAGACGTGCTCGAGACCTATCTCGGAGACCTGGTGGGCGACGGAGTCTATGACAGATACCGCAACCAGTTCCCCCTGCTCATCAAGCTTCTCGACATCAACGACAGGCTCAGCGTCCAGGTACACCCCGACGACACCGTCGCTTCCCAGCGCTATGACAGCTATGGCAAGAAGGAGTGCTGGTATGTGCTTGAAGCTGACCCCGACGCAGTGATCTGGCTGGGATTCAAGAAGGACGTCACCGCAGCCGAGCTCTACCAGGCCTGCAAGGAGGGCACAGCCGACAGGCTGCTGAACGAGTTCCATCCGAAAAAGGGAGAATGCTACCTCATCAATCCCGGAACGGTACACGCAGCTGGCGGAGGCCTCGTGATAGCCGAGGTGCAGCAGTCGAGCGACGTCACCCTGAGGCTTTACGACTGGGGCCGCGAGAACAATCCTGCGACCGCCCGCGAGATGAACCTGGAAGAAGCGCTCGACATCATCGATTTCCACGCGCTGGATGCTGAAGGATGCATAGTCCGCAAACCCGAGAGCGGCAAGGCCATCTTCGACACCGACAGGTTCACCCTCACTAAAATAGACCTTGCCAAGCCCTATCAAGTCAAGCCGGAGCAATCAGACAGCTTCGTAATATACATCTGCACGGAAGGTTCCGTGGAGGTCCAGCTTCCTCAGGCTGACGGGCACAACCAGGCATACAAGCTCGGGAAAGGACAGCTCATACTCATTCCCGCTGCCACGGAAGAGTGCATCCTGGTTCCCTCCTCTTCAGAGGCATCCGTGCTCGAGACTTATGTAAAGGTCGAAGAAAACGAAAAAGACGATTACATCAACGGATAAGCTATGGCTGATTCAACGAGAATAGACAAATTCCTGTGGTCCATCAGGGTGTTCAAGACACGCGCCGACGCCACTGAAGCCTGCAAGGGCGGCAAAGTCACCATCAACGGCCAGGACGCGAAACCGTCCAAGGAAGTCAAGGGCGGAGACGTCGTCTCAGTCCGCAAGGGAGCCATTCACTATACCTACAAGGTGCTGCTGCCCATCGAAAAGCGGCAGGGTGCCAAAGAAGTAGAGAAATATGCCCAGAATCTCACGCCCGAGAGCGAACTGAAAAAAATAAATGCCCCGGTAGAGACATTCTTCGTGAAAAGGGACCGTGGCGCAGGGCGCCCTACAAAAAAGGAAAGGAGAGAGATGGACGGCCTCTACGACTCCTTGTGGGATTCGTCAGATTCCTTCGACGGCGACTGAAGCGGCGACGGCATCTGAGCCGACTTCGCGTTGCACTGGGTCATAGCCCTGTCGATACCTTCAAGAACATATTGCCTTATGGCCGCAGTCGTGTGTTCCAGCAACTGCGGGAGTGCCCTTTTTTCTTCGAGCAGAAGTTCGCTGAGCACGAAATCGATCTGTCCTCCGGGCAGGAATCCGTTGCCTATGCCTATCCTCAGGCGGGCATAATTGTCGGTATCGAGACAGTAATCTATGCTCTCAAGGCCGTTGTGACCTCCGGTGCTGCCCTTCTTGCGCATCCTGATGGTACCGAAATCGAGGGCGAAATCGTCCACGACCACCAGCAGGTTCTCCAGCGGAATGTTGAGTTCCCTGAGCCAGTAGCGGACAGCCTCGCCGCTGAGGTTCATATAGGTCGAGGGCTTGAGCAGGGTCACTATGTTGTTCTTCAGACGGAATTCGGCGATGCTGCCGTACCGTTCCGTTGAAAAAACAGCATTGGATGCCCCGGCAAGGGCATCCAATGCCATAAATCCCATATTGTGACGGGTGAGTGCGTATTCAGCACCGATGTTACCCAATCCTGCGATCAAGTAATTCATACCCGTCTTGAAGCTAATTAAGCGTTGGCTTCAGCATCAGCGGCTGCAGCAACAGCGTTGCGGGTAGCCTTGACGGCGCAAACGATGGCAGTCTTCGGAGTTACGATGTTAACCTTGTCGTAATGAAGGTCGCCTGCGTTGATGCGTTTTCCGAGTTTGAGGGTAGTGATGTCTACGGGCAGCTCATCCGGAAGGTCAGCCATAAGGGCGCTGACGCGGAGTTTGCGAACGTTGACTGCAAGCTTGCCACCTTGCCTTACGCCTTCTGAGTTACCGAAGATGCGTACGGGAACGTCGATGGTGATGGGCTTGTCCTCTGTTACGGCTACGAAATCTACGTGGAGAGGTCTGTCGTTAACAGGATGGAACTGAATTTCGCGGACAACGGCGTTGCACTTCTTGCCGTCGATGTCGAGGTCGATAATGAATGAAGCGGGCTGGCTGAGGAAAGACACGAATTCTTTCTCGTCGATAGCGAAAGCTACATTCTCCACACCGTTACCATAGAAATTGCAGGGAACCTTGCCTGCCTTGCGGACTTCTCTGATATCCGCCTTTGAGCCGACTTTGCGAGCAGTGCCGGCGATTGCATAATGTTTCATCGATAAAAACTTAAAAATGTGTTACTCAAATCAGGGCAGACACGGGGACCGCCCCTTTTCCCATTGCACCAAAACACACAGAGTGTTTTATATTGCGCGGCAAAAGTACAAAAAAAAGGATTATATCAAAAATTATTGCAGGACACCCGTATCTTGCGCCCACTCAAGGGTTTTGTAATAGCTGTTGAGATACGTTGCGTCAGCTATCGGGATATAGGTGCTCAAGCCGCAGTGGGTCCTCACCCTCACCGAGCTCAGGATCCAGTCTGTAGCCAGCTTATAGGGCACGCAGAGGTCCATCGCCCTTGAGAACTCCGAGAACTCGCTGGCGGTGGCGAACTTGCCGATGAAGTCTGTCAGGTCGTAGAACCAGTGCTTGTCGCCGGTATAATAACGCTGGACCGAGTTCCGGTCAACATACATGATCTCGCTGCGGTGGGCGTTGTAGATCCTTCTGCACACCGCGGCAAGCTCGTCGAGACGACTGCAGTCTATGAGGGAAACGGTGGCCGTACGGCTCATTCCGGTCATTGAGTTGTAGAACTCGTAGTACTTGTCGCAGATGTCCTTGAGGCCGGCGGTGCCGCGGGAGTGGTCGTAGAAGAAATCCTCCGTCAGTGATGTATAGGGGAAACCGTCCACGAGAACCTCGGCGCAGCTGGCTATGATATAGTCAGTCTTGTCGCGGAGCTGGTATGCTACCTCGACGGTGGCCATCAGGCAGCTGTCGAACAGGATGAACTCATAATGGCGGGTTATGGCATCTGCCAGATGACGTATGTCCATCTCGGTGGAGCCTTCCTGGGAGAAAGACTTCGAAACGGCGGAGCGGCTTTCCTTCGGATTGGCGTAATATCCGGGAGGCAGCCAGCCGGTGCCGTGGGACCAGAGTATGAGGCCGCGGTGTTCGCTCGGGAAGAAATATTCCACATCGTCCAGCACGCGCTTGAAATCGTCGGTGTCAGCGCTGTCGAAACTTTTGTCGTAGAGCTTGACCAGTTCCTTGACTACATTCCCTTCGGACGTAGAGTAATATCTGTGGAGCGAAGGGCTGCCGTTGCCGTCGTCGAGAAATATCAGCAGGGCCTCGTCCTTGTTCGTACGGACTGGAAGATGTCCGCGCACGAGATTGGCGAGGTCGGTCTCGGCATATGGCTGCAGGTTGTTGCCGTCGCAGGCAAGGTAGAGCAGCACGCTCCGCGAGAACTTCTGCGGACGCGGGGCATCTATCTTCACGCAGGACTGCAGCACCAGTGAAAATGCCAGGATTATGACTGCGAAACGTTTCATACTTCTATTGTCAGGGTATCATATGCAGGATACACTCCTTCGGGAAGTGATGCTGCAAACTGCAAATATGAGGCCAGCCGGTGGGATATATGGGTGATGAATGACTTTTTGGCACCCACCCTTCCTATCACTGCCAGGGCCTCGTCGAGACCGAAGTGCGAAGGATGCGGCTTGTAGGTCACGCAGTTTATGACGAAAACGTCTAGGCCGCGAAGCTTTTCGTATTCCTCCTCCGGGATGCGGTTGGCATCGGTCAGATAGCCGATGGTCCCTATCCTGAAGCCCAGCACGGGCAATTTGGCGTGATAAGCCCTGACAGGGATTATCTCCACTCCATTCACGGAGAAAGGCCGGTCGGGACCTATGGTCTGCAGCAGGAACCTCGGGCTGCCGGGATATATCTTGTCGGAATCGAAGGCATAGGCATACTCCATCTTCAGGGATTCCTGCACATATTCTTCGCAATATATCGGGAACGAGCGCCTCTCGAGGAAATTGATCGCCCTCACGTCATCCAGGCCGCCGGTGTGGTCCTTGTGGTTATGGGTGAGCAGGATCGCATCCAGATGTTCGGTATGGGAACGCAGCATCTGGTACCTGAAATCGGGACCGGCGTCGATCAGGATCTTCTGCCCTTCGGCTTCGATGAGGGCGCTGGTGCGGAGCCTGCGGTCCCTCGGATCCTCGGAAAGGCACACGGGACAGTGGCATCCTATGACGGGGACGCCCTGTGATGTTCCTGTACCGAAGAATGTGATCCGCATAAGCAATTATTATTCTGCGAATGTACTAATTTTCCATACCTTTGCGCATATGAAAGGCCATTTATTTCTCATTCCCACACCACTCGGAGGCGACGACCTGCGATATGTCCTGCCCGACCCGGTATTCGACACCGTGGCCCGGCTCGACACCTTCGTTGTCGAAGAGGTCCGCACCGCAAGGCGCTTCCTCTCCGCCGCCGGCCTCAAGGGCAGGATCGAATGCCTGGAGCTGTACGAGCTCAACGAGCATTCCTCTGCACAGGATGCCGAGCGCTACCTCCAGCTCCTTCTGGACGGCCGCGACGTAGGCCTGCTGAGCGAAGCCGGGCTGCCCGCTGTGGCCGATCCTGGCGCAGCGCTGGTAAAACTGGCCCAGGAGCACGACATCGAAGTCATCCCCCTGACCGGCCCTTCGTCGCTGATGCTGGCCCTGATGGCATCGGGAATGAACGGCCAGAACTTCGCTTTCAACGGCTACCTGCCGGTCAAGCCCCAGCAGCGCAAGGAGAGCCTGCGCAAGCTCGAGAAGCTGTCCGCGCAGACTGGCCAGACCCAGATATTGATAGAAACCCCCTACCGCAACGACGCTATGCTGGCAGATATGCTGGAAGTCTGCAAAGACTCGACGCGCATCTGCGTGGCAGCCGACCTTACACTGGCCACTCAGTTCATCAAGACCAGGACTGTCGCACAGTGGAAGAAAGCGCCCGCAACCATCGGCAAGCGTCCCTGCGTGTTCATAATCTCAGCATAGGATGAACGGAAAACTCGACAGGATAACCCTTACCGGAATGCGTTTCTTCGCATTCCACGGCTGTCTGGAGTGGGAAAGGCAGCACGGCAACGACTTCCAGGTCGACCTGGAGTGCAGCCTCGACCTGAGCAAGGCGGCAGAGAGCGACGCTCTGGAAGACAGCATAGACTATTCGGAACTCTACAGGGCGGTGTGCACGGAGATGGAGAAACCGTCGAACCTGCTGGAGCACGTGGCAGGCCGCATAGGCGCTGCCATCAAGGCGAAGTTCCCCCAGATAGCTGCCTGCGCAGTAACCGTCACCAAGTTCAATCCTCCCTACGACGGCAAATACGAGCCCAGAGGCCAGGGCTATGCATCAGTCACCATCAACTGCTGATATGGACAGGACAGTCGCGTTCGTCACCCTCGGGTGCAAGCTGAATTACGCCGAGACCTCGACGATGGTCCGTTCCTTCGAGGAACGGGGCTGGAGTCACGTCGAAGCCACTTCAGCCGCCGACGTATACGTGATCAACACCTGCTCCGTGACCGAACACGCCGACAAGAAATGCCGCAACATAATACGGCGGCTCCACAAGCTCAACCCTCAGGCCCGCATCGTGGTGACCGGCTGCTATGCCCAGCTCAAACCCGAGGAGATAGCTTCCCTCGAAGGCGTATATGCAGTCCTCGGCGCCAAGGACAAGGGCCGTACGGTGGATGTCGCCACCGAAGGTCCGGGCGGAATATTCAATACCCCGAGGGCAGACGCCGTCAATTTCATGGGTGCATATTCTTCCGGAGAGAGGACCCGTTCCTTCCTCAAGGTCCAGGACGGCTGTGACTATTTCTGCACCTACTGCACCGTTCCCCTGGCAAGAGGCGCCAGCCGCAACATATCGATCGCAGAACTCACTGCACAGGCCCGCGAGATAGCCGCAGCAGGCATCAAGGAGGTAGTGATAACCGGAGTGAACACAGGCGACTTCGGCAAGACCACGAATGAATCATTCCTCGACCTGCTCAAGGCACTCGACAAGGTGGAAGGCATCGAGCGCTACCGCATCTCGTCCATCGAGCCCAACCTCCTCACGGAAGAGATAGTGGACTGGATAGCCTCCGGCACCAAGTTCCTCCCACACTTCCATATCCCCCTGCAGAGCGGCTGCGACAGGACCCTTGCCGCAATGCACCGCCGCTACGACACAGAGGCCTTCGCCCGCAAGATCGAGTATATCCGCTCCAGGATGGACAACGTCTTCTTCGGCATCGACGTCATCGCAGGTTTTCCGGGAGAGACCGACGAGGACTTCCTCGAGACATACCGTTTCCTCGAAAGGATCGCACCGGCTTTCATCCACATATTCCCCTATTCCCGCAGGGCAGGCACAGTGGCGGCCGCAATGAAACCCCAGGTGCAGGAATGCGTCAAGACCAGAAGGGTCGAGATGCTCGAGGAGCTGTGCGACAGGCTCCATAAGGAGTTCTGCAAGGCCAACGAGGGTCGTCACGAGCAGGTGCTGTTCGAGAGCACCGACAAAGGCGGCAGGATGTTCGGCTATACCCGCAACTACATCAAGGTGGAAAGGCCCTACGACAGTGCGCAGATAGGACAGATCATAGATGTCGTACTGCCCTGAAAACTATCCGTTGAGAATTCTTGAGACAAGTTCGAGCATCAGCTCGCCGTCGTCGGCGCTGCCGCGGGCGTTGCTCTTGCTGCGGTAGTCGTATTCCCGGAGTATGGCTATCACCTTCATACACTTCTTGAGGGGATAGTTGCGCGCGGCGGTCTCGTATTCTCCGATGAAATACGGATTGATGCCTATGGCAGAGGCTATCTCCTGCCGGGATGCGCGGTCAGCCACTGCGGCGTGGTATCTGAGAATCTTGATGAAATGGCTGCTGAGAGCGCCCATAACCATCTGTATAGGGAAGCGCTTGGGACTCTGGCCGAAGAACACGGCGATCTTGTAGCAGCCTGCCACATCCTTTGACGACAGGGCCTTGGTAAGTTCGAACACGCTGTAATCACGGCTTATTCCGACATTCTCCTCCACGGTATCGGCAGTGATGCGCCTGCTGTCGCCTTCGCCGAAAAGCCGCGAGAGCTTGTCCACCTCCAGGGCGATCTTGCTCAGGTCGGTGCCGCAGGCCTCCGCCAGCATCATCGAGGCATCGGGAGTGATCTCCATACCTTTCGAAGAGACATATTTCTCGATCCAGAGCGGGATCCTGCCCTCCGGAACGGGGTTGGACTCAAACACCACCCCAACCTTCGAAGCTTCCTTGTAGAACCTGGTGCGCTTGTCTACGTTCTTGGTGCTTGTGTTGTCGTTGGGAGTCTTGTAGCAGACTATGAGTATCGTGGTCGGGACGATGTTGGAATAATAGTCGGCCAGAAGCTCTATCTTCTTCATCATCTGGGCTTCCTTGACCACGACCACCTGACGCGAGACCATCATCGGATACTGCCTGGCGGCACTCACCACCTGGGCGGGATCGGCGTCCGCACCGTAGAACACCAGCTGCCCGAAATCCCTCTCCTCCGGCGGAAGCGCCTTGTCCATCAGCAGAGAGCAGAGCCTGTCGATGTAGAAATGCTCCTTGCCGAAAAGAAGGTAGTAGGAACTGAAGCGGCCGGCAAGGATGTCGGCCTCGATGGCAGCGAACTGCTGGACGGTGTCTGAAGTGTTTTTTGCCATAAGATTACGTAAGGCGAAGGTAATTATTTTTGAGTATCTTTGCAACGAGCTTAGACGCCCCTCGATGTCGCAGATCTTCGATCCCATACGCAAGAAATATGTGGAGTGCACTCCTGAGGAGGAAGTGCGCCAGGGCATCATATCCAGCCTTATGGAGGTGATGGAAGTGCCCCCTACCCACATCGCGGTGGAGCAGGGCTTCAAGTTCAACGGGCTGCAGTACCGCGCCGACGTCATCGTCTACCGGAGGGACCTCACTCCCGCCCTGCTGGTGGAGTGCAAAGCACCTTCCGTCAGGCTTACTGACAAGGTCATCGACCAGGTGGTACGCTACAATATGGTACTCGGTGTCGATTACATAATGATAACCAACGGTCGCAAGACCTGCCTGGCA
>JAGCFF010000093.1 GCA_017650285.1 Bacteroidales bacterium | reverse complement strand
GTCCCAGAAGAGCATTTCGCGTATGTGGCGGGCGGAGTCGTCGCTTCCGTCGATGACCATGCCGAAGCCGCCGTTGATAACCTCGCCCCAGCCGACGCCGCCACCGGTGTGGATGGATACCCAGGTGGCGCCCCTGAAGGAGTCGCCGATGACGTTCTGGACAGCCATATCGGCGGTGAACTGACTGCCGTCATAGATGTTGGATGTCTCGCGGAACGGGGAGTCCGTGCCCGACACGTCGTGGTGGTCGCGTCCGAGGACTACCGGACCCTTGAGCCTTCCGTCGCGGATGGCTTCGTTGAATGCAAGGGCGATCTTGGTGCGGCCTTCGCAGTCAGCGTAGAGGATGCGGGCCTGTGAGCCCACTACAAGCTTGTTGCGGCCTGCCTCGTCGATCCACTTGACGTTGTCGTGCATCTGGCCCTTGATCTCGTCGGGAGAGGTGCGGGCCTCTTCTTCGAGCACTTCCATAGCCAGACGGTCGGTGAGGGCAAGGTCGTCAGGATCTTCGCTCATACATACCCAGCGGAACGGGCCGAAACCGTAGTCGAAATACATCGGTCCCATTATGTCCTGGACATATGAAGGATATTTGAAGCTGCCGTCGGCATCGAGCACATCGGCACCTGCTCTCGAGCATTCCAGCAGGAAGGCGTTGCCGTAGTCGAAGAAATACATTCCCTTTGCGGACAGGCGGCCTATGGCTGCGGCGTGGCGGCGGAGGGAGGCATAGACAGCCTCCTTGAATGCTGCGGGGTCGGAAGCCATAAGGGCCTTGCTCTCCTCGAAACTGAGGCCTGCGGGATAATAGCCGCCGGCGAAAGGATTGTGGAGCGAGGTCTGGTCCGAGCCGAGGTCGACAGCGATGCCTTCATCTGCAAGACGTTCCCAGAGGTCCACCACATTGCCCACATAGGCGAGGGAAACCACTTCACGGCCAGTCACTGCCTTGCGGATGCGCGGGATGAGCTCGTCGAGGTCCGAGTGGAGTTCATCCACCCAGCCCTGCTCGAAACGCTTCTGCGCTGCGGCCGGATTGATCTCTGCGGTGACGCTCACCACGCCGGCGATGTTGCCGGCCTTGGGCTGGGCACCTGACATTCCGCCGAGGCCAGCAGTGACGAAGAGCATTCCGTGACGTTCCTGCTCAGTGCCCTTGAGGCCCCGTTTCCAGAGCTGCTTGCGGGCTGCGTTCATCACGGTGATTGTAGTGCCGTGAACGATGCCCTGGGGACCGATGTACATCCAGGAACCTGCGGTCATCTGTCCGTACTGCGAAACTCCCATAGCGTTGAAGCGCTCCCAGTTGTCTTGCGAAGAATAGTTCGGGATCACCATACCGTTGGTGATGACTACTCTCGGGGCATCCTTGTGGCTGGGGAAGAGCCCGAGCGGATGGCCGCTGTACATAACCAGCGTCTGTTCTTCGGTCATATTTGCCAGATACTGCATCACCAGCCTGTACTGGGCCCAATTTTGGAAAGCGGCGCCGTTGCCGCCGTAAACTATGAGCTCGTGGGGATGCTGCGCCACTCGTTCGTCAAGGTTGTTCTGTATCATCGCCATCATAGCTGCGGCCTGACGGCTTTTAGCGGGATACTCGTCGACGGGACGGGCGTAGATGCGGTAGGAGGGACGGTAGCGGTACATATAGATGCGGCCATAGTCCTTCAGCTCCTGAGCGAATTCAGGGGCCAGCTGAGCGTGCAACTGAGGAGGGAAGTAGCGCAGCGCGTTGCGCAGTGCCAGCTCTTTCTCTGCTTCAGTGAGGATATCTTTTCGTTTTGGAGCGTGATTTACTGTAGTGTCGTAAGGCTTCTGCTCGGGCAGGCTGTCCTGGGGGATGCCAGCCAGAATTTCTTCCTGGAAAGATGCCATATTACAGTTTTGTTAGTGATAGGATTTCGGATTCGAGTATCTCGGCTTTGGCAATCATCGCCTTTCCTTCCTCGATCAGCTGCTCTGCCGCTGCCTTGTCTTCAAGGCCCTGGGCGTTGATCTTGACATTAAGGAAAGCGCCACGCACGGCGGCACGGGCTGCAAGAGCACCGACACCTGCATCAGAAGCCGAATTGGGATTGCCGTCCCTGGCCATAGCTTCGGCGATAGGAAATACCTTCATTGCAGTCTTCATTGTCTCGAGGGGCACCTGGGCTGCACGGAGAGTAGCAGCCTCGATAGCCTTGCTGCGGGCTTCCTTTTCTTCAGGAGTGCCTTTGGGCAGGCCCATAGCAGCCATAATGCCGTCGAATGAGCGGGTGTCTTCGTCCACCAGTTCCAGCATCCTGGAGAGCACTTTCTGGCCTTTGTCGGCCCACTGCGAGAATTCCTCCCAGCGGTCGTCCCAGCCACGCTTGCCGGCCGACAGGTTGGCTACCATAGTACTCAGGGCGGCTCCGAAGGCTCCCATCACGGCGGCGACGCTGCCACCGCCGGGAGCGGGCGATTCAGATGCAGTCTCCTCGGCAAAGCCTTTGACGGTCATCCTCACCAGCCTTTCCCTGGCAGCCTCTTCTGCAGGGTCGGCAATCAGATATTCTATGACTTTCTCGTGAGGTTCGAAAGGCTTGAGGTCGGACAGGCCCATACTCCGCACAGCTATCTTGATGAGTTCGCTCTCACTGACTCCTACGCTGCGGTGCTGCTTCTCGAGGAAGTAGCGGCCGGCATCTATGAGAACCTGCTTCGGCACCAGGCCGACGATCTCAGTGCCTGTTACGCGCATTCCACGGGCTTCGGCCTTGGCAGACACTTCGTCGAAAGCTTTGTGAAGGGGAGTGGCTTCGATGTCGGTGATGTTCATACTGACTTGCGCGACTCCGTATTCAGGGATGTACCAGCCGATGGCCTTGCAGCCTTTCAGCGTCCCGGGAATCCATACCTGTTCTCCGTTCTCGTCCTTGATGAGCGCTCCGGTCAGGGAGCCGCCTTCGCGGGCTTTGCGCCCTTTCTCGCGTACGTCAAAGGCAACGCTCATCGCTTTGCGGACGGAAGTGGTGTTAAGATTGAAATTGACTGCGATCAGGAAGTTGCGTGCGCCCACGTTGCTGGCACCGCTTCGGGCGGTCGTCTCGTCGTATTTCTTAGGTCCGAAGTCGGGCCTGCGGTCGGGATCTGCCATCTTGTCGGGCAGAGCCTCATATTCGCCGGCACGGCAGACGGCAAGGTTGCGGCGCTCAGGCTTGAAAGCGGCGGCTTCGTAGCAGTAGCAGGGGATACCCAGCTCCTTGTACATACGCTCGGCCAGTTTGCGGGCCAGTTCAGCGCACTCTTCGAGAGTTATGCCCTGAACGGGGACCAGGGGCAGCACATCGGTAGCGCCTGAACGGGGATGCTCTCCGTGATGGAGCCGCATATCTATCAGCTCCTGCGCTTTCCTCGCGCCCTGGAACGCTGCTTCGCAGACAGC
>JAGCFF010000092.1 GCA_017650285.1 Bacteroidales bacterium | reverse complement strand
CATCTTGGAGGATATTCACGAAGTCAAGCAAATTCTCGGGCTGACCGCCGCCTATATTGTACACCTTATATGGAGGCATCGGCAGACCGTCTTCGTCGGTCTGCCTAGCTGGCGCCTTAGTCATTACTCTCCATATTCCCTCTACGATGTCATCGACATAGGTGAAGTCGCGGCGGCAGTTGCCGTAGTTGAATATCTGGATGGTGTCGCCCTTGAGCAGTTTGTTGGTGAACCCGAAGTAGGCCATATCCGGACGGCCGGCAGGACCATAGACGGTGAAGAAGCGGAGGCCGGTGCTGGGGATGTTGTACAGCTTGCTGTAGCAGTGGGCCATGAGCTCGTTGCTCTTCTTGGTGGCGGCATAGAGGCTGACGGGGTTATCCACCCTATCATCCGTACTGAACGGGATCTTCTTGTTGCCACCATAGACGCTGGAGGAGCTGGCGTAGACTAAATGCTGGACGCCTCTGTATGGCTGAGGGCTGATGTCTGAGGGCTGAGCATTCACATCTTCCTTCTTACTTCTTACATCTGACATCGAATGACGGCAGGCCTCAAGGATGTTGTAGAACCCGATGATGTTGCTCTCGATATACACATCGGGGTTCTCAATGCTGTAGCGTACACCGGCCTGAGCAGCCAGGTTCACCACAATGTCGAACTTGTATTCCTCGAACAGACGGTTAATCAGTTCACGGTCGGCAATACTGCCCTTAACGGACACATAGTTGATACCCGCAGGCTTTGCCTTGTCCAACTCGCACAGACGGTATTCCTTCAGCGAGGAATCATAGTAGTTATTGAGGTTATCAATACCCACGATTGTCCCTTCCTTCATCTCAGTGAAGAGGCGGTTCACCAAGTTGCTGCCAATAAAGCCAGCATGTCCTGTTATCAGGATGGTTTTGTTATTAAAACCTGTCGTTCCCATATTATTTCAACTCTGCGAATGTTTTCTTTACTTCTTCGTAGCTCTCCAAGTTCCCGATATCATAGCGATGCCCCGGCATCTCCCAGGCATACATCTCCGTCCGCTGGCACAGCCAGGCGATGAAACTCCCCGGTGCATCAATGCCGCAGCCACTCTCGATCGCTTCCTTTACCAATCGCGCGTCTGCAGGCGTGAAACAATAAAACGCCGGCACGCACCAATGCGTCGCCGGCTCCGCCGACTTCTCCGTCAACGCCAGCAGGCGATCCCCCTCTCCCAGCGTTGCCACGCCGCTCCGGCGCAGTCGTGCCTCTTCCGTCTCATAGTACCGCATCACGCACGACACCTTCTTCCCTTGCGCATACCGGACAAACTCATTCAAACTGAAATCCAGCAGATTATCCCCCGCCATCACCAACAGCCCGCCCTGCCCGATTCCTCCGTCATGCCCGCCCCCTCCGTCATTCGCCGACTTGATCGGCGAATCCCCATCTCTCTTCTCCAGGAACTCAATCGCCAACTGGATGTCCTTAACGGCACCAAGACGGGTTTCGTTGGTGGAGGTACCGTCATCGAGGATCGTGATAGGATGAAACGCCCGATCAAGTCGGGCATGACGAGAAGCCCAATCCCGGAAGATGTCGGAAAACTTGTGGTTCGAGACGACGATATATTCACTCACCTGTCCTCCCTTCTCCAAATCCTCAATGAGCCAGTCCAGGATGGGCTTCCCTGCCACATCAAGCAACGGCTTAGGGAAGTTCTCGGTCAACGGATATAGGCGTGTAGCATAACCGGCTGCCAAGATCAAACATTTCATAGATTCTTCGCTTTACTCAGAATGACATATTAGCATCCATGCGACAGATCGACACCATCGGCACTCTCACAAATGAACACCTCATACTTTCCGGTCATCTCCGGGAAAGCTTTCAGATAAGCCTCCGTCACCTGCCGGCAGACAGACTCCTCGTAGGTCGGATCGATCAATGCCATGCAGCAACCCTTGAAACCCGCGCCGCTGAAGCGGCCGCCGTAGACACCATCCGTCTGCGTCATGATCTCATAGAGCCGGACCTGTTCCGGTGCGCCAGACTCCCAGTTGTGGATGCTGCTCCAGCCGGATGCGAAAGACAATTTCCCGTAGGCCTCGATGTCCCCGCGGCGCCAGGCCTCCGCTCCTTGCTCCACGCGCTCGAACTCCGTATACCAGTGCTCGCAGCGCCGGGCCCATGGCTCCGGCAGACGGTCCTTGTACTGTTCGTACACCGCCCGGGGGACATTGCGCGCCATCGCCTCCCCGAACTTGCCATACTCCATGCCCGCCAGGGCCTGAAGCGCATAAACACCCGCGCGAAGCTCATCTACGCGCATATTGTACTTCGACCCTGCAAGGCTGTGCTCCAGCCCGCTGAAGAAGATTGCAATCCTGTAGGGCTTCATCGCCGGCGACTGAGGGATCAGTTCGTACTGCCCGTCTCTCGTGTCCAGGTAAAGCAGATGATTCTTCCTGCTCAGCACCTCGCAGCTCTGATCCAGTTTGCCCACGCTCACGCCAACGTAATTCAGCTCCGCGTCGTAGGCCACATCGATGATCTCCTGCTGGCTCAGCCGGATCCCGTTCACCCGGCACAGCGCCGTCAGGAAACTGATGATGACCGCCGCGCTGGACGACAGCCCGCCGATGGGCAGCGAACCTTCAATCACCCCGCAGAGCCCGGCGTTCAGCTGATACTGCTTAGCCAACGCCCAGGTGGCACCCCGTAGGTAATCCGCCCAGTCGTTCTGCTTCTGCGCCGGCACCGAAGCGATGTGCCACTGTGCCCGCTTGGGGAACTGCAGCGACGCCATCTCCACCACCCCGTTCTGCTTCGGCGCATAGGCGATGCGGATACCTTTGTCAATCGCCAGCCCCGTGATCTTCCCGAGGTTATGGTCAGAATGGGCCCCAATCGGGCAGATGCGGTAGGGGCAGAAGGAAAGCCCTTCCGGATCCCGACTGTAGATCTCATGGAACCTGTTTTCGCAAAGCATGGTTAGTCCTTTTTGATCCGAAGTTTATAGCGCAATCTGGAAAGGATCTGAGAGTGGGCAGCAGAACTCTCAATCCTATCAATCTCTTCTAAATAAGTCGCGGGTATAGACCTTCTCTTCCACATCCGCCAGGCTCGGGTCAAAGCGGTTGGCGAGAATCACGTCGCTCTGCGCCTTGAACGCGGTCATGTCGTTCACCACCTTGTTGCCGACGAACTCGCTGCCGTCCTGCAAGGTAGGCTCATAGATGATGACGTTCACGGCATTGGCCCGCAGGTGTTTGATGATGTCCTGGATGGCAGAAGCCCGGAAGTTGTCGGAGTTGCTCTTCATCGTCAGACGATAGACGCCGACGGTCTTGGGATTCCGCTTCAGGATGGTGTCGGCAATGAACTCCTTACGGACGACATTGCTCTTCACCACCGCTTCGATCATCGTCTGGGGGACATCCTTGTAGTTGGCCAGCAGTTGCTTGGTATCCTTCGGCAGGCAGTAGCCACCATAGCCGAAGCTCGGATTGTTGTAATGGCCGCCGATGCGCGGATCCATGCACACGCCCTCGATGATCTGCTGCGTGTTCAGGCCCTTGACCTGCGCGTAGGTGTCCAGCTCGTTGAAGTAGCTGACACGCACGGCCAGGTAGGTATTGGCGAAAAGTTTGATGGCCTCGGCCTCGGTCGGATGGGCGATCAGGGTCTTGATATCCTTGTCCTCGGCGCCCTCGGCGAGCAGATCGGCGAACATCTGTGCCTCCTTCTGCTGATGGTCATACGCGCCCACGACGATACGGCTCGGGTGAAGGTTGTCGTAGAGGGCCTTGCTTTCACGAAGGAACTCCGGCGAGAAGATGATATTGTCGATGCCGTATTTCGCGCGCACGCTGTCGGTGTAACCCACCGGGACGGTGCTCTTGATGACCATCAGGACTTTCGGGTTGACCTTCAGCACATGCTCAATCGCATCCTCGACAGCACTGGTGTCGAAGAAGTGGTGCTCGTCGTCGTAGTTGGTCGGCGTGGCGATGATGACCAGCTCGGCCGACTTGTACGCCGCGTCCTTGTCTACGGTCGTGGTCAGGTCGAGCTTGCGCTTCCCCTCGAGCGCCTCGCGGAAGAAGCGCTCGATCTCATCGTCCTGGATCGGGCTGATGAACTTATTGAGTTTGTCCGCCTTCGCAGGCGTAGTCGTGATCGCAGTGACCTTGTGGTGTTGTGCCAGCAGCACGGCGAGGCTCAGTCCAACATAGCCTACGCCAGCAACGGTGATTTTCATATTTATCTCTAATTAACTGTATTCAATTATTCCAGGTTATTCTTTAACTTCATAACTCTCCAGAAACCGCAAGGACTGAATAACTCGAGGTGTGTGGAAGGATAGTTGGTCGTATGTTTTATATGCACGGAGCTGAGCAATTGCAGCAGGTGCATCCAGAACGCCGCTCTCGTATAAATTGACCGTGGCAAAAACATTATCATTCGCGACCGGGCCAAAGACCAGATCAAAATCATGCTTTTCTGCATCCCTCTTCCTGCAACCAACAACAAACTCTAACCACGATTCATCTACGCCATGGAATTCTCGTATATTCAAAGCTGCGTCTGTCAATAGCCGATCATCTATTTCATAAACCGATACAACTGCTCTAGGAGCTTTGGCTCGGTCTTTTTTTATTTTCGCCCAATGCTCGGCCTGTTCTGCCAATGTTGTCGTATAGAATCCCTTCCCAAAGTCAGTTCTTCTCCGGCCAAAGCGAAGGGAAGGCCTGCGCACCTCAACGATAGAACCGTGATATAGTCTCATTTCTTCCGACTTTTATTGATTAAACGTTGAATCTCGTCTATAACATACTCCGTCCCCTGCGTATGCAAAAGGTCATAGTGATCTATCAAGAAATCATCGACCTGATATTCCTTGAAAAGAGCAAAGGACTGAAGCCCACCGATCTCTTTTGCAAGGGCATATTTTTCCAAACAGTAAGTATAGAACTCGAAGGCTTCGTTTGAGACGTGTTTGACTATGGCTTTCCTCGCCGATTCAAATTCATCATAGAGCGCCGCAGCGCTCAAGTACCACCACTTGGCATTCTCGTTATACAGCTCCTTATACAATGGGTTGACGTAAATATACATAAGAGCTTCATCCGAGGTGATGCGTTTCTTCTCGGCGATGAACTCTGCCAATCTAGATATCTTGATTGGGACCATTTGTTCTTCGTACTTGCCCATTGTGATTATAACTATATAACTCGTTTTTGCTCTGGTAAAGGAGATTCCCGATCAGGTCGGGGATGACGGAGAGGGAGGAGATTCCGGGTCAAGCCCGGAATGACTATCAGAAGGTCGGGAATGACTAGATTCTTCGCTTTGCTCAGAATGACAGGTCTAGTAGTTCTCCGGCTTCAGCTGGAAGTAGCTCTGGGGGTGGTCACAGACGGGGCAGATGGCGGGGGCCTTCTTGCCGATGACGATGTGGCCGCAGTTGGAGCATTGCCAGATGCAGTCGCCCTCGCGGGAGAAGACGATGCCGTCTTGGATGTTCTGGAGAAGCTTGCGGTAGCGCTCCTCGTGCTCTTTCTCGATCTTGCCCACCATGCGGAACTTGGCGGCGATCTCCTTGAAGCCTTCTTCCTCCGCTTCCTGGGCCATGCGGGCGTACATGTCCGT